>JASFRN010000020.1:0-32919 GCA_050114915.1 Gemmatimonadales bacterium
TCATCTCGTGGAACAGGTATCGGGAACCGACTACGCGTCATACCTCCGCGAGAACATCTTCGCGCCCCTCGGGATGAGCCGGTCCGGCATCGACGTCCCTCCAGCCCTCCGCGAAGACGCCGCGGTCGGGTATGGGTTCGCCGGTGAATGGGAGGCGATGCCGTGGGAATACATGAACACCGCTCCCGCTTCGAGCGTAAACGCGACGGTGACCGACATGGCCCACCTCGCGATCATGCTCCTCGGCGACGGCGAGTTCGAGGGCCGACGAGTGTTGAGCCGACAATCGGTCGACGCAATGCTCTCTCGCCAGTTCACCAACGATCCCAATCAGCCCGGGTACGGATACTTGTTCTTCGAAGACGAGTGGAACGGGATCACGACGTTCAGTCACGGTGGGTCGATGGAAGGCTTCGGCGCCATGCTGTACCTGGTGCCGGAATACGACCTCGGGATCTTCATCGCATGCAACCAGGAATCGTCCGCCGTCATCGATCCCGTCATCGAGCGCCTGCTCGGAGCTCTCTTCCCGACCGCCCACCCGAAGCCGCTCCGCCATCGCTATCGCGGTGATATCGACCTGTCCCGTTTCACGGGCACCTACGCGAACAACATGTACCACCACGGCGACCCGGACACGGGCTGGAAGCGTCGCCCATTCGAGCTCGAGGCGACGGACGAAGGTACGCTGATGTTCGACGGCGCTCCGGCCTGGCCCGTCGGCCCCCTGACCTTCCAGCGTGAGGACGGCCTCCTCCTCAGCTTCCGCGAGAACGACGAGGGTGAGATCGCCTACCTGTTCGTCAAACAGGCCGCCTACGAGAAGCTCGAACCCTCGACTCCGTAAGGGAACACGTCTCCTCCACGCGCTGACACCGCTGGACGGCGCGCTGAAGGCGCGCTCCGGAGAGGTGTCCCCCCCGGAAGCGTAGGGTCGCCGACTTTCGGAGCGAGCTACCCCATTCAAGTGAGGCTAGACGTGTCCGGAGCCCGCCTTACGCGGCGACGTTCAGCCGGGTGCAGCGGGCGGAGGACACGTCTAGCCCCCCTTGCTCGCGTACCAGCTCGCTCCGACGCCCAGGTCGACCCTCAGCGGCACGTCGAGCTCGATCGCTCCCTCCATCTCTTCCCGCACGAGGGCGCCGATCGATCCGGCATCCTCCGACGGGGCCTCGAACAGGAGCTCGTCGTGCACCTGCAGGAGCATCCGCGAGGGCGAGTCCGCGAGGCGCTCGTGGAGCCTGATCATCGCGAGCTTGATGAGGTCCGCGGCCGTTCCCTGGATCGGTGAGTTGGTGGCCGTGCGCTCGCCGAATCCGCGCATGCCGGGATTCCGCGCGCGGATCTCCGGGATGTAGCGCCTCCTGCCCAGGAGGGTCTCGACGTACCCCTGCGTGCGGGCGAGCTCCTTCATCTCCTCGAGGTAGTTCGCCACGCCCTCGAACCGTCGGAAGTAGTTGTCGATGAACTCGCTCGCCTGCGAACGGCTGATGCCGAGCTGCGCCGCGAGCGCCACCGGTCCCTGGCCGTAGATCGTGGCGAAGTTGATCGTCTTCGCCTGGTCGCGCATCGCCGCGGTCACGTCGTCGGCGTCCACGCCGAAGATCCGGGCCGCCGTCTCGCGATGGATGTCGCGGCCCTCACGAAAGGCGGTCACGAACGCCGGGTCGCCGGAGAGGTGCGCGAGCACCCGAAGCTCGATCTGCGAGTAGTCGGCGGACACGAACAGGCAGCCCTCGGCCGGTACGAAGCCCTTGCGGATCTCGCGGCCCAGCGACGAGCGGATCGGGATGTTCTGCAGGTTCGGGTCACTGGACGAGAGACGGCCGGTCGCCGCCACCGTCTGGTTGAAGCTCGTGTGGATGCGACCGGTCTCGGGGTCGATCATCTGCGGGAGCTTGGTGACGTACGTCGAGCGAAGCTTGTCGAGCTCGCGGTGCTCGATGATCAGCCGCGGAACGTCGTGCCCTTCGGCGGCGAGCTCGGTGAGCACGGCCTCGTCGGTGGAAGGGCCGGTCTTCGTCTTCTTCACCACCGGGAGCTCGAGCTGCTCGAACAGCAACTCGCGCAGCTGCGGGACCGAACGGAGGTTCACCTCGCCGCCGGCGATCTTGTAGATCTCTTCCTGCACGAGCTCGATGTCGCGCTCGAGACGGCGGTCGAGCTCCGCGAAGAACTCGAGATCTATGCGGATGCCGACGTCCTCCATGTCGGCGAGCACCTCGACGAGCGGGAGCTCCACGCGCTCGATCAGGCGCGTCATCGCGTAGGTCTCGAGATCCTCCATCATCGGACCGCCGAAGCCGAGGAGCGCCGCCGCCCCGCCCGCCGCGTGGGCGGCGGCTTCCTCGGCAGGTACCTCGTCGGGGGGCACCGCGCTGCGGCCCGAACCGCAGAGCTCTGCCAGCGACGGCACGTGGCGGCCCAACCGGTCGAGCGACACGAGCTCGAGCTCGTGCCGACGCTTCCCGGGGTCCAGGCAGTAGGCGGCGAGCGAGGCGTCGAAGGTGACGCCCGCCAGCGCGGCCGTGCCAGGCCCGCCGTCCGCTTCACCTCCGGTCGCCGCCCGGAGCGCATGCAGATCGTGCTTCGCGTCGCCGCTCCACTTCGGGCGTGCGGGATCCTCCAGCAGGGCCCGCAACTCCGCGAGCTCCGGAGCGTCCCACGGCGGGAGGTTCACGTCCTCGACGCCGTGATTCGCGTCGTCGAGGGCGAGCACGGGATTCCCGTCCACGTCGGTCGGATGGCGCGCGGGTCGATGACCGAACGAGAGGTACCAGGCCCGGTCGGACGTGGCCGCCACTCCGAGGCCGACCAGGGTCGAACGGGCCCCGGATCCGATCGCGAGCGTTCGAACGCCGATTCGAGGCGCCTCGCGCAGGGCCGCCGTGACGTCGGGCAACCGGCCGGCGTCCGTCACGACTTCGAGCTCGATCGCGGTCTCGCCGCCTTCGCCGTCTTCTCGCGCCTCGACCTCGTCCACGACCTCGACCGCCGCCTCGGGCGCGTAGTCACGGGCCAGCGTATGGAACTCGAGCGCGAGGAAGAGGTCACGCAGACGGGCCCGATCCGGCGGTTCGCGCCGCAACGCCTCCAGGTCCAGCTCGATCGGGGCGTCGCGACGGATGGTGACCAGCCTCTTCGACAGCAACGCCTCGTCGCGGTACTTCAACAGCGCGTTGCGGACGCGCTTGGAATCGAACTCCTCGGCGTGGTCGAGAATCTCTTCGAGCGATCCGTACTTTTCGATCAGCCCCGGCGCCGTCTTAGGTCCGATCCCCCGGACGCCCGGGATGTTGTCGGAGCTGTCGCCGATCAGGGCCAGGTAGTCGGTCACGTGCCCCGGATCGACACCGAGACGTTCCGAGGCGTTATCCGGCGTGACCTCCTTCTCCTCGATCCCGGCGGCGCCGCCGCGCCCGGGGTTCAGCAGATGCGTGTTCGCATCGATCAGCTGGTAGAAGTCCTTGTCGCCCGAGACGATGACGGTGTGGATGCCCTGCTTCGAGGCCTGGGCCGCCAGGGTGCCGATCACGTCGTCGGCCTCCCAGCCCTCGATCTCGATGGCCGGTACCCGGAAGCCCTCCACGACCTCGCGGCAGCGGGGGAGCGAGAGCGCCAGCTCCTCGGGCATCTTCTCCCGCGTCGCCTTGTACTCGGGGAACACTTCGGTGCGGTAGCTGTCCCCGGCGTCGAACACGACGCCGATGTAGTCGGGCGCGAAGTCGTCGAGGATGCGGATCAGGAAGCGCGCGAGGCCGAAGGGCGCGGAAGTGTTTTCGCCGCTCGACGTGGTGAGCGGCCGGCTGATCATCGCATAAAACGCCCGGTAGACGAGCGCGTGCCCGTCCAGGAGGAAGAGCGTGCGAGGCGTCCGGGAATTGTCGTCGCTCACGGCCGCCTCACGGTCGTGGGGGTACGCGACCGCGATCCGGCCCGGTCGCTCCGGCCGCAGAACGGCCGGTTAGAGCTTGACGACGTTGAGAGCGCGGGGACCTTTGTCTCCGTCCTGGAGCTCGAATTCGACTTCCTGTCCTTCGGCCAGCGTCTTGTATCCCTCGTTCGTGATCGCGCTGTAGTGCACGAACACGTCTCCACCGCTGTCGGTCTCGATGAACCCGTAACCCTTGGAATCGTGGAACCACTTCACGCGGCCTCTGGACATCGGCAGACCTCCTGATCGGACGGGGATGTCGGCGAGGGCGGCGCTCCGCCACGGGCGTCGGCCACCCGTTTCGATCCTACCTCGCGGCGAAAACCGCGTCAAATTTTCGCGGGCGTCACCGCGATGCGAGTCCGTCCTCGTCGGTCCCCAGACCCCAGAGGCGCTGGTAGATGTAGCGATAGGCGAGAATCGTCTTGACGTAGACGCGCGTCTCCGAGAACGGGATGCGCTCGATCGCGAGCTCCGCGTCGGCCCGGAATTCGGGGTATTCCCGCCAGCGGGTGTAGCGGTGGGGCCCCGCATTGTAGGAAATGAGCGCCGGCGTCACGGAGCCCCCGTACCGGTCGAGCATGTCGCTCAGGTAGCGGGCGCCGAGCGTCATGTTCACCTCCGGCACCCGGAGCTGCGGGGACTCGAACTCCGCCAGTTGGACGCGGCGCGCGAGCTCGGCGGCGGTGGAGGGCATCAGCTGCATGAGGCCCGTGGCCCCCACGGGCGACCGGACCTCGCGGTCGAACTGCGACTCGCGGCGGATCACGGCGGCCATCAGCGAGGGATCCAGTCCGGTCTCGTCGGCCACGTGCTGCAGGACCGGAGCGTAGATCAGCGGATAGACGGCCCGCAGGAGGGCCTCGTTCCACAATCCTCCACGCGCGGCCAGCACCTGCTGGGCGAGACC
Source organism: Gemmatimonadales bacterium (assembly GCA_050114915.1). Classification (GTDB taxonomy): domain Bacteria; phylum Gemmatimonadota; class Gemmatimonadetes; order Palauibacterales; family Palauibacteraceae; genus JARFPW01. Next base: position 4,845 of record JASFRN010000020.1, read on the forward strand.
GGTGCCCTGCCACGACCAGCCGTTTTCGTTGAGCCCGATCGCCAGCGCCAGCAGATGCTGCTGATCCTCTCCGGCCCGTTCACGACTCCACAGCTCGCGCAGCCCGCGGTCGCGCCAGCCCAGGCTGCGCAGGTCGTTCATCCGCTTGACGAGCGCGACCTGCTCGTCGGTCATCGTCGGAACGGCCGGCATCGCGCGCCGGTCGATGTACTCCCACGGATCTAGCCCGAGCGCCTGGCCGGCCCGGATCCCGTAGTAGGAGAGCGGATCGTAGCCCAGCGCTTCGCGGTACATCGCGCGCGCCGCGCCGCTGTCTCCGGCCGCTTCGCGGGCCTTCGCCCCCCAGTAGATCGAGGCGTGATACCAGTTGCCGCCCGGCGAGCGCCGCCGGTATTCGTCGAAGCGCCCGATCGCGTCCTCCGGCCGCTCGTCGAGCATCGCCAGCATGCCGAGACGGAACAGCGCCGTGCCCGCATAGGAGGAGTTCGGGAAGTTGGCGACCGTCCGCTCGTAGGCCTCGATCGCCTCGGCGGTGCGTCCGGCATCGTGGTGCATGTCCGCCAGCATGAACGCGGCCCAGGCGCCGTCGGGCGCCGTCGGGATCTCCGCCACGCGGCGCCACAGGTCACGGGCATCCGAAAGCAGGCCCCGCCGATATCGGGCCCGGCCCGCGAGGAAGAGCGCTCGGGCGCTGAGCGCGTCGCTGGCGGGCGGGGCGTCGATCCACGGGGTGAGCAGGCGCTCGACCGTCCGATACTCTCCGCGGGTGAACCGGACGGAAGCGATCTCGTAGGTGAGCTCGGGCCGCTCGGAGTCGGGAGCCTGATCGAGCGCCTGCTCGTACAGGCGAAGGGCGCGCACCGTGCGGCCCGCCCGCGCGTCCGCGTCGGCCACGGAGCCCAGGGTGCGCCAGCTGTCGTCGAGGGCGACGAGCAGGTCGCCCGTTTCCGCATCGGCCGATCCGGTGGCGAGCGCCCGGCGCAGTCGGGCGAGCGCCGCGACCGTGTCACCGCGAGCCAGCAGGGCCGGCGCGATTCGCTCTCCGGTGAGCGTGGCGACCGCCCGGGCGCTGAGGCTGTCGGCGAACCGGAGTCCGTTCTCCATCTCGCCGTTTTCGAACTCGTTGTGCACGACCTCGATCCACACCGAGTCCCGCGGGATCACGTCGAACTTGCGCACGACGTCGGCAATCGAGCGCGTGGCCGCCGGCTCCGAGCCCCGGGCCGACGTCTGCAGCGCCGACAGGAGGAGCCAGGGCTCGAGCGTGGGATACCCCGTGGCCGCCTCCGCATAGCGCGCGGCCGCTTCCGCATACTGCCCCGTCGACTCGTAGGCCTGCGCGAGTCCGACGAGGGCCTCCATCCGGGTGCGGCTGGACGGCGCGAGGCGTGCCGCGTTCTGGGACGCCAGCGCCTTCTCGAACGAGGTGATCGCGGCCCGTGGCTGTCCCTCGGCGTTGAAGGCGTGCGCGATCAGCAGACGGCCTTCTCCCGCGTTCACCGAATCGAGCCAGCTGCGCTCGGTGAGGAGGCGGAGGACGGACGGCCATGCCCGCGCCGAGGCCCCGGCCCGGGCGGCGAGCAGCACCTGCTCGGGTTCCGCCTCGACCGGACCCGCCGAGAGCCGTCGCGTCAACTCGCGCGTGGCGGTGAGGGCGAAGCCGTCACGCAGCATCACGGCCGCGGGATCGGACGGGCGCGTGGCCGGCAACAAACCCGACTCGGGCGGCAGATCCTGCGCCGCCAGCGACGCGGGACCCAGCGGCGCGGCGGGAGTCGCCGAGACGGCGAACCAGGCGAACGCCAGGCCCGCCGCAGCCGCCGCCGAACGCGGCGGAGAGCTCAACCCTGCGGGGTACCGTCGGGACCCGGGACACCCTGCCGGGCCGCGGCGTCCGCGGCCGCCAGCTCGGCGACCACGCGACGCAGCGCCGCCCGGCTCCGGGGCGTCATCACGTATACCCCGAAGTCGCTCGTGTCCTCGAACGCGATCAACGCCGACGTCGGTACCGATTCGTCGTACTCCCATTCGATGCGTGGAACCTCTCCCTGGCGCTCCGGCGGAATGAAGCGCTGCCGATCCGGCTCGCCCAGCTTCACCAACACCTGGCCACGGTCCGTCTCCCAGCCGGCTCGCCCCGGCTCGTCGAACCGGTCGTTCGCGTCGTTCATCCGGTCGAGATAGCGCCGCAGGAACTCGTTTTCCGGCGTCGCCGGATCGGGATCCGTCCGATCCTGAAACCGTCGCCACAGGGAGGCGTGTTCCGCCGCCGGCGCGGCGCTCCATCGTTTCAGCGTATCGGCCTCGAGCGCGTACTCGAGGTGCGCCAGCGACGTCTCCCAGGTCGGGAACACCCATTCCGGACCGAGTCCAATATACACCGGCGCCGCCGCGGAGCCTTCCCCGGGTCGCCCGACCCGGAGGGTCGCCCGTCCCGGAGGAAGGAGATGCACGGGCAATGCCGTCACGACGGAGACGAGTCCGGGCGCCGCCGCGTCACCGCCCTCCGTCGATCCGGGCACCGCAAACAGCGTGTCTTCCCATACCGGCGAGCCCTCGTGATCCACGCCCAGGACCAGCGGTGTGGCAGCGCCGGCGGCGTCTTCCACGAGCACCGGCGGCGGGGATTGTGTCGCGTACGCCACACTCCGGGGCGAGACCAGCACGGCCGGCGTATCGGCCCGCGAGCTGCGAGGTTCGGCGCGATACGCGAGAAGCGGAGGCGACAGCCCGGAGCGCGCGTCGACGTCGAACGTCCGGGTTCCCTCGGACCGGGACGTGAGCTCACGGACCGTGACGTCGAGCTGCAGTCGACCGGCCGGGACCTTCAGCAGCCGCTGGAACACGACGCGCGGTGCCCGGCTGGCCGCCTCCTCGAAGTCCTTCACACGTACGACCTCGCGTCGTTCGACCCGCATGAGCGTATCGCCGCCGGCACGGACGCGAAGAACCACCTGGTAGCGCGCCGCCACGGCGTCTTCGTCCCGCGCGAAGCGCAGCGCCGCGGGGGGCAGCGATGCCGCGAAACCGAGGTAGACGGTGTCACCGGGACCGGGGAGCGTGAACGCGCGGCCGACGACGGGAAACACGGGAGGGCCGACGAGGAAGCCGGCGCTGTCGTAGGCGGCCAGCGCCGTGCGGAGGGGGGCGAACCGTTCCTCGGTCGCCGCACGGTCGATGGTCGACGACGACGCGCAGCCGAGGAGGGTCACGACGACCGCCAGCGCGCTCAGAACGGAAACGAGGCGGCCCGGGGCGAACGAGCTCGCCGCCCCGGGCCGTGGCCATCGCCTCACGCGCCTCTCCGGTTTACGGGGTCCAGAGCAGCCGCAGAACCGTGAACCGCCCGAGCGTCGGCGTGCCCGGGAAGGTCTGGTAGCCGTCGTCGAACACGTTCTGCACGTCGAGCTGGGCGCGAAGTCCGTCCGTGCCCGGGATCTCGTAGCCGAGGTTCACGTCGAACACGCTGTAGGCGTCGACCTGGCCGGTGTAGACACCGGACGCGACCGGGAAGCCGTCGATGAACCGGGCCCGAACGGCTCCCGTGAGGCCGTTCTCGTCGTTGCGGTAGCGCGCCGTCAACGAACCCTTCCAGGACGGAGCGTTCAGCGGCACCGTCTCGCTGCCCGCCTGGAACGTCTCGTCGCTCACCCAGCTCACCGTCCCCGCCAGCTCCCAGTTGTCGGTCAGCAGGAAGCTGATCGACATGTCCGCGCCGAACAGGTCGAAGTCACCCAGGTTCCGGTACGTGACGAGGATCGGCGACAGCGTCTGTCCACCGGCCCCCTCCGGCGCCAGGACGCCGAGCGGCACCTGTCCAATCGTCTGTGCGAGCTGCGCGGCGGTCGCGTCGGCTTCCGCCTCGCTGGCGAACGGGAACGGCGGCTGCGGCCCGACGAGCTGGCGGAACTGGCTCTGCAGGTAGGCCTCCGTCGGAGCTTCCGGCAGGAACACGTTCGGCGTGAAGGTCTGCAGCGCCGACACGAAGTCGTTGACCTTCGTCCAGTACCCGTTCACCGCCACCAGCCAACGACTGTCGAGCAGGCCCTTGTACCCCGCCTCGAGCGTCTGCCACGTCGTCTCGCGTAGCGGTGCCGGATCCGCCACCGAGCTCAGGTCGAAGATCGGGCTGCCGTACTGGGCCGTCTCGGTGTTGAGCGTCGCGCCGACGACCGGGACCTGGCCCGCCGTCGGAGCGTCGATCGACTGCAGCAGTTGACCGGCCTGGGGATTGCCGGCCGAGATCAGGGCGACCGCCTCGTTCCACAGCTGCTCGGTGGTCGTCGGCAGGAAATCACGGGGCGTGCCGCCCAGCAGCGGCGCGAACGGCGACATGTGTTCCGGAATTCCGTTGCTGTCCCGGTTGAACATGAAGCCGTTTTCCGACGTCCCCTGCGCCCGCACGTCGTACGCGAACGGCGTTCCCGGAATCGGAACCGTCTGCGCCGAGATGTCGAGGAACAGGTTGAGCGTCGTGGGCGTGGTGAACGCGCGGTTGAACGTCAGGCGGAAGCTGTTGTCCTGGTTCGGCTTGTAGACCACCGCCGCACGGGGGGAGAACACCGGGTCTTCGAGGCGCGAGTGCTTGTCGACGCGCGCCGCGAGCGTGAGATCGAACTTCTCGCTCAGCTGGCCGGCGTACTGAACGTAGCCCCCGACCTCGTCGATCGTGTCGTCGTTCTCGTAGCGCCCGTTGATCGTCCCCTCGGACTGGGGCACGGTGTGCAGGAAGTCGACGCCGTAGATCAGGTCGTGGTTCTCGCTCAGCGCCGTCCCGTGCTGGAGCTGCGCGACGAACAGCGACGACTTGTCGGTCAGCGGGCGCCCCGAGCGCAGCAGGTACGTCTGGTCGTTGTCGCTCTTGTTGAAGAAGACCTGGGCGAACAGGCGCTTCCAGGTGGCGCGAGCCTGTCCGTAGTACATCTTCCAGTCCTTCACCTGTCCGGCACCGATCCCCGTGAGATCGACGCTGCTCACCGCCGTCGTGCGACCGCCGGAGAGGATCACGTTCACGTCTTCCGTCGGCCGGAAGTCGGCGCGCAGGTCCATCGCCCAGCGTTCGAGGTCGTTGTTGCGGCCGGCCGCGACGTTCTGCACGCGGGTCTGCAGCGCGGCGGCGTCCTGCGGCAGGGTGAGGTCACCGGAGAAGTTGATGCACGCGGCGCTCGTCGGGTCGAAGCTGGCCGCGATGCAGGCGCCCGCCAGCGCCTGCTGCTGGACTTCCGTCTCGTCGATGAAGTTGTACTCGGTGCCCGAGAAGTACTGGCCCGACAGCTTCACGCCGAACCGCTGGTTGGGGGCGGCCCAGGCGTACCGGCCCTGGAGGTGCGTCACCCCTTCGGTCGACGAGTCGAACGAGCGCGTCACGACGTCGTCGAGCATCCCGTTCTGGTTCGCGTCGAACGGAAGCGGGACCGTCTTCGTGGACCCGGGCTGCTGCCGCAGTCCGCCGGCCACCGACAGCGCGCCTCCCGGATTGTCGATCGGCGACTGGGTCAGGTAGTGGATCACCCCGTTGGCCGCGTTCGGGCCGTACAGCGCCGATCCCGGGCCGAGCACCACCTCGACGCGGTCGATGTCGAGGTTGGTCGTCGGCTGGAGGTGCGAGATGTTCGAGCGCAGGGACGGCACCCGGGCGATGCGGTTGTCGGTCAGCGTCAGGGTCTGGCCGGAGAAGATGTTGTTGAACCCGCGAATCACGACGTAGTTGGACTGCACGCCCGTCGTGATCACGTCGACGGCGGCCTTCTCCTTCACGTAGTCGGTCAGCGACGTGGCGGGGCGGTCCTGCACGTCCTCGCGGTCCACGACCTGCACGGCCGCCGGCGCGTCCAGCGCCTTTTCGACCTGCTTCGACGTCGTCACGCTGATCGGATTCAGGGTGAACGCCCGTTCGGTCATCACCGGGCTCACGGTCGTCGTCGCCCCCGCCGTTACCGCGACGCCGGTCTGCGTCTGGTTCTCCCAGCCGGTGGCCGAGAAGCTCACGGAGTAGGTCCCTGGCGAGATGCCCGCGATCCGGTACGTCCCGCTGGCGCCGGTCAGCTGCGAGGCGACGACGGAGCCCTCGCCGCGTAGCACCTGCACCTGTACGGCGGCGATGCCGCTGCCGTTGGAGAGGCTGGTGACCGTTCCGGCGATGCTGCCCTGTTGGGCATGGGCCGGGGCGGCGAAGGCGACGAGCAGGAACGTCGCGGCGAACGAGAGGAACGCGGCCGTCTTCCGCATGGAAGCACCCCTGTTGGCTTGAGTACCCGAACGATGGTCTGGACGGGACGGATTTAGCTTACTGCGGCAGGCTCCGTTGCAAAAGAACTGCAACGGAACGAGGCCCGGACGGGATGGCCGGGCCTCGGTTCTCGTACTCGTGGGTGTGTGGCGCTGAAACGGCTCAGGCGGCTCCGCGCTCGATGGCGTGGACCGCGTCGATCATCTTCTGCGCGCTCTCCTCCATGTCGATCACGATGCGGTCGACGCGGGTGACGAAGTAGTTGTGCGCGATGTTGATCGGAATGGCGATCGTGAGGCCGGCCGCCGTCGTGATGAGGGCGACCTTGATCCCGCCGGCGACCAGGGTGGCCTCGACCTCGCCGGCGATCTCGATCGCCTGGAAGGCCTGGATCATCCCGATGACGGTTCCGAGGAAACCGAGCAGCGGGGCGACGTTGGACAGCGTGGCGAGCCACACGAGGCCGCTCTCGAGCTTGGAGACCTCGATCGCTCCGGCGTTCTCGATCGCCTGCGTCACGCGCTCGGCGCCCTCGTTGTAGCGCTTGAGCCCGGCGGCGAGGATCTGGCCGGCGGGAGCGCTGGAGTCTTCGCACATGGCGAGGGCCTGGTCGAGTCGCTGCTGCGCGATCAGGCCGTCGACTTCCTTCAGCAGCTTCCGGTTGGACGCCGCCTTGCCGGTGAGGCTGATGAACTTCCAGACGATGATGAGCATGCCGATGGCGAAGCACGCCGCCAGCGGCCACATCATGAAGCCGCCGCCCTCCCAGATGTCCTTCAAGCTGAGCGCCTGGCCCTGCCCGAGCGCCGGAGCATCCTGCACCGCGAGCAATACGGACGCGTACATGCTTACCAAGATTGCCTCCACCGTGATGGTATCCCGTTACCAGCCCCACGAAACACAAGGGGCCGCAAGCTACCCGCGCTTTCCGCCCGGTGTCAAGGAATTCGGGGGACCGCGGCCAGCAGGTTTCGCGTGTATTCGCGTTGCGGCGCGGAAAGAATGGTGGCGGCATCACCCGTCTCCACCACCCGGCCGGCGCGCATCACGACGATTCGGTCGGCGAGGTTGCGCACGACTCCCAGGTCGTGGGACACGAACAGGTAGGTGAGGCCCATCTCCTCCTGCAGCTCGCGCAGCAGGTTGAGAATCTGCGCCTGCACGGAAACGTCCAGCGCCGACACCGGCTCGTCGAGCACGAGAAACTCCGGCTCCACGGACAGTGCCCGGGCGATGCCGATCCGCTGCCGCTGGCCGCCGGAGAATTCGTGCGGATAGCGGGAAGCCGCCTCGGGATCGAGGCCGACGCGCTCGAGCAGCCCGGTCACGCGCTCCACCGCCGCGTCACCGCGCGCGATCTCGTGAACAAGGAGCGCCTCGCGCAGCATCGAGCCGACCGTGAGCCGGGGGTTGAGCGATCCGAACGGGTCCTGGAACACGATCTGGGAGTGCCGCCGGAACTCCCGGAGCTGCGGAGCGTCCATCGACGCCAGGTCACGCCCCCGGAATTCGACCCGACCGGACGTCGGGGGCTCGAGCGCCAGCACGAGCCGGCCGAGCGTGCTCTTGCCGCATCCCGACTCTCCGACCAGGGCCGTGGTCGCTCCCGCCGGCACGTCGAAGCTGACGCCGTCCACCGCCACCACCTCGAGCTTCCGGCCGCCCGGTGCCACCGGCCCGCGTCCTCCCTCGTAAACCTTCACGAGGTCGACCGTGCGCAGGAGCGGCGCGCCCGCGGCGGCCCCGGACAATTCGCGCTCCACCGGCCCGCTCATCGCTCCGCCGCCGCGGTTTCGCACAGCCAGCAGCGGGCGCGGCCCGTATCGGTCGGAAGCTCGGGGGGATCTTCGCGGCGGCAGCGCTCCATCACCTCCGGGCAGCGCGGCGCGAACGGGCAGCCGCTGAAGCGCTCGCCCGGCCCGGGCACGCGACCCGGGATCGCGGCGAGGGGCCCGCGCGGCGTGTCGAGTCCCGGCAGGGCGCGCAGCAGCCCCCGGGTGTACGGGTGGCCCGGCGCCCGGAAGATGTCGGGCACGCGGCCCTCCTCGACGATCCGGCCCGCGTACATGACCGCCACCCGATCGGCGACCTGCGAGACCACGGCGAGATCGTGGCTGATCAGCAGCAGGGCCATGCCGAGCTCTTCCCGCAGCTCGGCCAGCAGCTCCAGGATCTGCGCCTGGATCGTCACGTCCAGCGCCGTCGTCGGCTCGTCGGCGATCAACAGCTCCGGACCGCAGGCGAGGGCGATGGCGATCATCACGCGCTGGCGCAGGCCGCCGGAGAGTTGATGGGGGAAGGAGAGGGCCCGGTTCTCCGGATCGGGAATCCCCACGCGGCCGAGAAGATCGACGACGCGGCCTCGCACCGCGGCCCGGCCGCCCCCCTCGTGGGCCAGGATCGTCTCGGCTACCTGCTCGCCCACGCGCAGCACCGGGTTCAGGCTGGTCATGGGCTCCTGGAAGATCATCCCGATGCCGGCGCCACGGATGCGCCGCATCTCCGCGGCCGGTAGATCCAGCAGCTCTTCGCCGCGGAATCGGACGCTCGAGCCGGCCAGGATCTCGGCCGGCGGCTCGCGCAGCAGCCGGGTGATGGACATCGCGGTGACCGACTTCCCGCACCCGGACTCTCCGACCAGGCCGAGCGTCTCGCCCGCACCGAGCGTGAACGACACGTCGCGCACCGCCTCGACGGTCCCGCGCTCGGTGTGGAACACGGTGCGCAGGTTCGCGACCTCGAGCAGGCTCATGGCGTCCGTCTCCCGCTCACGGGGCGTGCCTCGGATCGAGCGCGTCGCGCAGGCCGTCGCCGACGAGGTTGAACGCCACGACGGTGAGCACGATCGCGATGCCCGGAAACGCCGTGATCCACCAGGCGTCGAACATCCGGTCCTGTCCCGACAGGATGATCAGGCCCCAGGAGGTGTCGGGCGGCTGTACCCCGAGGCCGAGATAGCTCAGAGCGGCCTCGGCGAGAATCGCGTTCCCGATGCCCAGCGTGGCCGCGACGATGACCGGGGTGAGGACGTTCGGCAGGATGTGGCGGAGGAGGATCCGCAGCGGCCGGTACCCGAGAGCCCGGGCGGCCAGCACGTGCTCTCGCTCCTTCACCGTCAGCACCTGTCCGCGTACGAGCCGCGCGACACCCATCCATCCGGTGAGACCGAGGACGACGACGATCAGGGAGATCGACGACCCGAACAGCGCCGCGACGGTGATCAGGAGCACGAGTCGCGGCACACTGAGGAAGAGGTCCACCGTGCGCATCAGGACGGCGTCCGTCCAGCCGGCGGCGTAGCCGGCCACGGCGCCGACCAGCGTGCCGAGGGTCACCGCGATCGCGACCGAGAGGAAGCCGATCAGCAGCGACACCCGGGCCCCGTGCAGGAGAAGCCGCAGGATGTCGTAGCCCGCGTCGTCCGTCCCGAACCAGTGAGCGGCCGACGGGGGCAGCAGCCGGTTGGCCAGGTCCACCGAGGGGTTGAGCGGCGCGACGACGGGGGCGAGAAGGGCGAGGGCGCCGAGGACGACGAGGAGCGCCAGCCCGGCCATCGCCTGGCGCCGGCCGACGAACCGCCTCCGCGCGATCGTCCACGGAGACGCGCCGCGCCCGGGCCCGAGCTCACTCATAGCGGATGCGCGGATCCACCGCGGCGTAAAGGAGGTCGGACACGAGATTGCCCGCCACGACGATCGCCCCGAACAGGAAGGTGGCCGCCATCACGGTCGGGTAGTCTCGCGCGTACACGGAGTCGTAGAGCAGCAGGCCCATGCCGGGCCATGCGAACACCTTCTCGATCACCACCGACCCCCCGATGAGCAGGGGAAGGTAGAGGCCGAGCAGGCTGGCGATCGGAATGAGCGCGTTGCGCAGCGCGTGGCGGAATACCACCCGACGTTCGCTCAGGCCCTTCGCTCGCGCGGTGCGGATGTAGTCCTGGTTGATCACCTCGAGCATCTCGCCCCGCATGTAGCGGGCGATCCCCGCCGCGGAGGCGAGACCGAGGCCGATGGACGGGAGCACGAGGTGGCGGGCGACGTCGAGGATCTGGCCGAGCGGTGACATCCCGGCATGGTTCCGAACGTCGATCATCCCCGACACGGGAAGCGCGAGGGCGTCGGGCCACCAGCTCGAGGAGACGGCGAGCTGCAGCATGAGGCCGAGCCAGAAGCCCGGCATCGAGTAGAGCGCCAGCGAACCGATCGTCAGGGTGGTGTCGACGAGACTGTACTGCCGCACCGCCTGGATCACGCCGATCCAGCAGCCGACCACGAAGATCACGACCAGCGAGACGAGGCCGAGAAGCAGCGTGTTGGGCAGCTTCTCGCCGATCACGTCCGCCACCCGCGGCTCCCCGCCCACGTAGCTGCGACCGAAGTCGCCTGTCGCGAAGGAGGTCACCCAGCGCACGTACTGGACGGGCAGCGGCCGGTCGAGACCCAGGCGCTCGCGCGTCTGTTGAACGACCTCGGGCGAGACGTTGTCGGTCAGGTAGGTCGCCGTTGGATCGCCCGGCGCCAGGTGCATCATCACGAACGTCAGGGTGAGGATGCCGAGCAGCAGCGGGATCGCCTGCAGCAGCCGGCGGCCGGCGAAGCGCAGCAGCCGGGCGTTCACGGGCGGCGCCCCTGCCGGCCGGTCAGCGAGCCGACGGCTCGAGCCACCAGTCCGCGACCGACACCCAGTTGCCCCGCCCATCCATCACCACGCCCCGCAACTCCACCCGCGCGGCCGCCAGGTGGGACGGATAGTAGAGGAACGTATACGGCTGGTCGGCCTCGAGGATGTCGTCGAAGCGGTGGACGAGGCCGGCATAGACGTCGCGGTCCGTGACCGTGATCAGGGAGTCCAGCACGGCATCGAGCTCCGGGTTGCAGTAGCTCGAGAAGTGAACCGGATGTGTCATCTGGCCGCACGCCCACGACGGACGCTCGTCGAGCGTCGGATCCGGTGTCCACGTCAGGAGAAGGGCGTCGAAACGGCGATCGGGACTCGTCACGAGCGGTTGCACCGCGCCGATCTCCCGGATCTCGACCTTCGCGTCGATACCGACGTCCCGCAGGTTCGACTGTACGATCGCGGCGATGTCGCGCCACTTGTCGCGCGGCGTGGCCAGCAGGGTGAACGAGAAGGGCCGTCCATCACGGTCGCGGATGCCGTCGCCGTCGGTGTCGGTCCATCCGGCCGCCGCCAGCGCGGCCCGCGCCGAATCGGGCGCGTAGGGCAGCGGCACGTCGGTCGTGTCGTACGCCCAGTGCCACGGACCGACCGGCCCGGTCGCGATCACGCCCTCTCCCTCGAGTACGGCGTCGACGATTCCCTGGCGGTCGATCGCCATCGTGAGGGCGCGGCGAACGGACGGATCCTCGAACAGCGGACGGCGGGCGTTCCACGCGATGAAATCGAAATCCCGGTCGTCGTAGGCGATCAACCGGATCGTCGAATCGGCCTCCAGCGTCGGCACGCTGGCCGGCGACGCGACGGTCAGCAGGTCGACCTCCCCAGCCCGCAGCGCGGCCACCTGTGTCGCGTCGTCCGGCATCACGCGGTACACGTAGCGATCGACGTAAGGACGGCCGCCGAGCTCCGCGGGAAAATCGGGGTTCGCCTCGAACACCCAGCGGTCTCCGGGCACGCTCTCCACGAACCGGAAGGGCCCGTTGCCGACCGGGTCGAAGCCGAAGTCCGCCCCCGGCAGCTGGTCCGGCCGCAGGTCACCCAGCAGGTGCTCGGGCAGGATGGCGAGCTGCGTCCACCCGTAGAACAGGTTCGCGGCGGGCCGGACCGTGAACCGCAGCGTGTACTCGTCGATCAGCTCGACGCCGACCCAGGGATCGAACCAGGCGCGGTTCGCGTACTCGGCGGCGGGGTCGCGCACCCGCTCGAACGTGAACACCACGTCCGACGCCGTCACCGGCTCGCCGTCGTGCCAGGTCAGGCCGTGGTAGAGCTCCATCGTGACCGCCGTGCTGTCCTCGTCGAAGCTCCACGAGCGGGCGAGGTACGGCAGCGGCTCGCCGCGCGGCCCTTCCCGCATCAGCGTGACGAACAGCAGGAAGTTCTGATGCTGGAGACTCTCGAAGTCGAGGGTGCCGAACGGGTTCATCGAATCGAGGTCGTTGCGACCGGCGACGACCACCGTGCCGCCGTAGCGCTCGGCCTCGGGAACGTCGGGACGGGCGGCCGCGGCTCGGTCCGACGACGTGGGTCCGCGATCTCCGCAGCCCGCCAGCAGGCCGACCGCCAGTAGTGCGGCGAGGGCCGGTCCCGCGCGGCGAAGCCCGCCGGGCCGGCCGACGCCGAATCGTCCGTCTCTCCGTCTCATTCGCTCTCCTTCCAGCGCCAGCCCGGCACCGTTACGAGCTCGCCCCTCGCGTCCATGCGCACTCCGTCGAGCCGGCGGCTCACACCCGCGAGCTCTTCCTGCCAGAACAGGAACGTGACCGGTTGGTCCTGCTGCAGCACCCGGCTGAATTCGGCCCAGATCTGTTTCGCCCGTTCCTCGTCCGTCGTCCGCGCCCCCAGGTCCATGAGGCTGTCGGCGACCGGGTTCGAGTAGCTGCTGCGGTTGGCGCTTCCCTGCACGGCGACCTGGGAGCCGTGGAACAGCGGCCGCGGATCGACGCGGAAATTGTCGAGCACCCAGTTCGTCAGCACTGCCTCGAAGTCGCGGCTCCGGTGACTCGCGAGCACGCTCTGCCACTCGAGCAGGCGCGGCTGCGCGTCGACGCCGACCTCGCGCAGGTTCGACTGGATGATCTTGGCCACGTCGCCGTAGATCGGACTGCGCTGGTTGGTCAACAGGTCGAAGCGAAGCGCCACTCCGTCGTGGTCGCGGACGCCGTCGCCGTCGGTGTCGGCCCACCCGGCGGCATCGAGCGCGGCCGCGGCGACCCCCGGATCGTACGGCAGCGGCGCCAGGTGCGGCGACAGGCGATGCCAGGGCGGGATCGGCCCGGAGGCGATGGAGCCGTGCCCCTCGAGCACCGCCCGCACGATCGCGGCACGGTCGATAGCCATCGCCAGGGCGCGCCGCACCGCCGGGTCGGCGAACTGCGGCCGGCGCGTGTTCCAGCCGATGTAGGTGAACTGCCGCCACGGGAAGCTCTCGAGCTCGACGCCGTCGGCCTCCGCGACCCGCGGAGCCTGGGCGGGCGCCAGCGGACCATCCATCTCGATACCGCCGCTGAGCAGCTCGGCCAGCAGGGTCGTCTGGTCGGGGATGATCCGGTAGACGACGTCCGCGATCGCGGGCGGTCCCCCGAGATCTGCGGGGTAGTCCTGGTTCGCCGTGAACACGAGCTGCTCGTTCGCGTCCCAACGCACGAATCGGTACGGACCGTTTCCGACGGGAGCCCTGTTGTAGGGGGCTTTCGGCATATCTGTTGCCGCAACATCGGACAGCAGGTGCGCGGGAATCGGCGGCCAGAAGAAATCCTGCAGCGGCTCGGAGTGCGGGGCCGTGAAGATGAAGCGCACCTGGTGCTCACCGAGCGCCTCGGCGCTCGCGACGTTCGCCAGGTACGCCGCCGCCAGCGGCGACGCGTATTCGGGATCCTTGGCGCGATCGAAGGTGAACACGACGTCTCGCGCGGTGACCGGCGTCCCGTCGTGCCACGCGACGTCGTCGCGCAGCTCGAAGGTCACGGACGTGTCGCTCAGCGTCCAGCTCTTCGCGAGCGCCGGCGCCGGCGCGAACGTCGAGTCGTAGGTGACGAGCGGCGTGAACAGCAGGTAGTAGATGAGCTCGTTCGCGTTCTGGTCGGTGCTGAGCAGAGGATTCAGCCCCTGCAGCTCCGAGGTGTACCCGAGAACGAGCGGTCGGTCCGCCGATCCGCTGCCGCCGGCGGGGCCAGCGTCCGGCGCGCACGCTGTCGGGAGCAGCGATGCGAACAGGAGGGCGCAGGCGAGAACGCGTCCGGCGCCGGACGACGGTCGAGCGCGGGGACTTCGGCCGTACCTGCGTTGCGATCGGTTCACGACGGGTCAACCTAGACCCGGTGCCCGAGCCGTGAAAGAGAACCCGAGCGAGGGGCGCGGGGGGGACGGGCGGTCCCCGAGCCCGGTCAGCGCCGCCAGGTCCAGGCGGGATCCGCGTAGCGCGCCTCGAGTTCCGAGGCGGCGGCGCGCTCGGCGTCCGTGAGCGGTTCGGGACGCACCGCGCGGTCGAACTCCACTTCGAACCCGGTGGCAAGCGCCTCGGCCAACGGCCCGACCTCGGGGGGCCGACCCAGCAGCTCGGAGAGCGAAACCGCCCCCGTTTCGGGACGACCCGTTGACTGTTGCGTACGCAACTCGTCGACGACGGCCTGCTCGTCCTCGAGCAGCAGCGAACCGTGTTGCAAGAGAGCGCCCGCATCCCGCCACTGGGCGCTGCCGATCAGCTTCCTCCCCGCCGCGGTCACCTCGCCGGGCAGGGGATCACGGAAGCAGGCGCGTGCGGTGGGACGCGGAGCTCTGCCCGCGGGGAGCCTCGCACCGGCGCAGGCCGCGGGCACCCCGATCGCCCCGAGGCCTGCCGCGAGGGCCCGGTTGATCCGGCAGTAGGTGTCACGCAGCGAGCCCCACGTGGAGGCCGGCGCGGTGACCGAGTAGGTAAGCTCGCGGTGGTGGTACACGGCGCGGCCACCCGTCGGGCGACGCACCACGTCGATCCCGCGCGCCTCCGCCGCTTCCGCGTCGTACGCGGCGCGGGCCGCCTGGTTGCGGCCGAACGAGAGACATCCGGGCTCCCACTGGTAGAAGCGCAGGGTCACCCGGCCGTCCCGCTGCGCGGCGCGCATCAGGGCCTCGTCCACCGCCATGTTGCGGACGCCGGGCAGCGCCCCATCCACCACCAACCGAATCGTTTCCAACCTTCGAGCCTCCCGTGGCAACTCATTTTACGTGCGTTACTCCACCTCATTTCCGGTAGCTATTGTAGCGATAGCGGCATTGCTAGTCCCGACGGATGCGTCCGCGCAGGACTCGACGGTCGTATCGGTCGAACTCCCGGAGCCCTGGGGCAAGTACGCGGTGGGGGTGCACACTCTAGTCGTCGTGGACTCTACTCGATTCATCCGTGACGCAGATGGCCGCGATGTCGCCCGGCCGATTCTCGTGCGTCTGTGGTATCCCGCAGAGCCGGGTGCAGGTCGTCCGCGGCGCTACATGTCGGACGCGGTCGCGGAAGCCTGGCGATCGACCCTTCCCGTGCCCTCGGGGTGGCAACGACGCGTCCGGACGCATTCCGTCGACGAGGCCCCGATGTCGCGGACTCGCTCGCGCTGGCCGGTTCTCCTGTTTTCGCACGGCCGTTCGTTCCCCGCCGAGAACTACCAGCTGCTTTTCGAACGGCTCGCGAGCGCCGGGTGGGTCGTGGCGGCGATGAGCCATCCGGGCGAAGAGGCTCTGACCGAATTGCCCGGCGGCGAACGGTTCGCGTTTTCCGGGCCCGGCTGGGATGACCCGTCGGAGCGCGGCGAGGTTCTCAGCGGGGTCGTCGACCAACTCGTGCTGGATGCGGCTCGTGTGCTCGACCGGCTGGAGGCCCTCGACCACGGCGACGGGGAGGGGCGGTTTGCGGGACGCCTCGACATGACCTGCGGGGTCGGCTATTTCGGCCACTCTCTCGGTGGCGCGGCCGCCGCCTGGACCTTGCAACGAGATTCTCGCGTCGTTGCCGCGGCCAGCTGGGAAGGGCAGGTATATCGTGCTGCCGACCGGCCGCTGACCACAGCGGGCCCGCTTCTGTATATCATCGGTGGTGCGAATCGTGGAGAGTTGCTCGGTCGGCAGTTCCGCGGAGGCGGGACGAAGGCCCCCGTCTACGAGCTGGTGATTCACGGGGCCTGGCACGCCTCGGTAGGAGAACTCCTCTTCATTTACGGTGCATACGCTCCTCGAGACTGGCAGCGTCGCCATCGGCGTGAGATCACGGCGGCTCGCACCAACCAGATCACGGGTGACTACCTCGATGCGTTCTTCTCACGCTACTTGCCCGGTCGAGACCATGCCCCCGACGACGATCTGCTGAGCCCGGATCCGCCCGGTGGCGATGTTCAGGCCTGGAATTACCCCGAAGCGGAGCTGCGCATGAGCAAGGACGGTGGTTTCTGGACCGCAGCGGGCGAGACGCCATAAACACCGACCGGGATCTCGTCGAGAAAGCCCGCAACGGTGATCGGGTTGCGTTCGCGCGGCTCTACGCTGCGCACCGCGATGTCGCGTTCGGGCTGGCGGTCCGCCTGACGACCGACCGTCGTCTCGCCGAAGACGTGCTGCTCGAGGCGTTCACGTCGGCCTGGGAGGGATTGCCCGGCTTTCGTGGAGACAGCGGGTTCGAGACCTGGGTTTGTGGAATCGTCGTAAACCGGGCTCGCGCCGCTCTGCGCAGGCGGCGGCGTTACCGGGTCCGGCTCGAGACGATCGGGGAGCAATCGGCGTCCGTCGGCCGGGCGAGCTTGACGGACGCTCTGCGGCACACGGAGGACCGAATCGACCTCGAGCGCTCGCTCGCCACATTGCCGCCGGGAGCTCGCGAGGCGCTCGTCCTCCGGCACGTATACGGCTTCAGCTGCGCCCAGGCCGCCGAACTGATGGACGTAAGCGTCGGGACCGTGAAGAGCCAGACATCGAGGGCGTGCGCCCTCCTGAGAGAGAAACTGAACCATGACTGAGACAGACGCACCCGATCACCTGACCGATCTGCAGGTCTACGAACTCGCCAGTGAAGAAGCCGTCGACCCCGCCGTCGCCGCACACGCCGCTTCGTGTGCCGCCTGCGGTGCGAACTTGCGGCAGACTCGGGATCTCCTCGGCGCGATCGCGAGGACCACACCTGGCCTCGAACCGCGTGGCGAGCTCGGACTCGAGCTGCAGCGGCGGATCCGGGCTGACCGGCACCGGCCTTTCGCGGCGCGGGTTCGAGTCCTGGCCGGCACGGCGGCCGCCGTAATCTGCTTCGTGGCGGGAGTCGCCACACATGCACTCTGGACGGGGCCGGAGACGCGATCAGCCTCATCTCCCGTCCCGGACGCACCCACTCCGGCGCTCGCCATACAGCGGGCGGGCACGGAGTACGTGGCAGCGATCGCCAATCTGGCCGACGACGTGGCCGGACTTACGACCGAGGATGTGCGTACGGGCCGCGAGGTAGCCCTGGCCGCCATGTCGGGAGCCGCTTTTGAGCTGCGAAGACTCGGTGACCCCAACCCGGAGACGTCCGAGATCCGCCGACTGGTCGAGGACGCGTGGCGGCGGACTTCCGAAGAACGGGGTCCGTGATGGACGCCGTCCGAACCGCCAGGCTCCCCGGCGCGGTGCTCTTGTTGGTCGTGCTCACCGGCAGCCCGCTGATCGCCCAGCAGACGAGTGCCGAGTGTCCGTTCGCCGGGCCAGATCCGGTGGGCACGGGGATAGAGCGTCTGCTCTGCCTCGGTGGCGAGTGCGAGATCAACCTCCGGAGTCCGGACGGCGGACTCGAACATCGGTTCACGACCGAGCCGCGCATCGTCAAGTTGCGGTCGCCGGCAGCCGACGTACTCGAAGAAGACGACGTGATCGTCTCCGTCGACGGCGCGCCGATCACTACACGTGAAGGCGGCAGGCGCCTGGCCCGGCCGCGGCCGGGCGTCGCCACGACCCTCGGCGTCCGGCGGGACGGCAAAACCCTCGAAATACGGGTCATGCCGGAGCCGGGTTGCCCGATCGGCAGCCTGGCGGTCCGACGGTGAGGGCGTTCGGTCCGGGCTATGCCGGGCTCAGGCCCACTTCGGCTTCCACACCGCCGCGTCGAGGATCGACCACAGATGGATGATCCAGCCGAGGAGGATGATCCACAGCACGGCGGCGAGAACGAACATGACCGCGGCCATGACGAGCCGGCCCTGCAGCAACTGCCCCAGGCCGGGCACGAAGAAGCTCGCGAGGGCGGCTATGACGTTCCCGGCGGATCCCTGTCCTGACATCTGATCTCCCGGTTGTTGGGTGTCGAATCTTCGCCGCGGGCCCACGGGGCCGAATCGGCGTCCACGTCGACCTACCCTACGAGCATGGGGCGGCCGGAGTTGCAGGAAGACCAGCCCGGCGGTTCAGCTCCCGGTGCAGGCGACCCGGCGATACGGAAGCGTGAAGGCGGGTTCGGTGTCGTCGACGTGCCCGAACACGGCGACGTCGGCCACGTCTTCGGCGGTTCGCGTATAGACGATTCTCTGCGGGAAGTCGTGCTCCGGGTTGGAGAACTCGAGCTGACCGGGGCGGATGGAACGACCCGCGAAGTCGGTGACCGCCTGGCCCGAGGGCGCCGCGCGATAGATCAGGCCGCCATCCGCGCCCACGCGGAGCGTGAGGAGCTCGTGTCCCCGGGCCGTCCCGCCGCGGACCGTGCGCGCCATGCCGACCATCAGGCCGCCCCGCGGCGCCATCCACTGCTCCTCCGCGGCGTTCTGGCCATCGGGCGAGACCGCCGACCAGCACCCCGCCAGCCAGGCCGCTGATTCGAGCGCCGCCGCAGGTTCGACGGCCTGCTGAGCCGCGAGACCGGAGACCGGGATCAGCATCAACAGCCCCGCGTTCAGCAGCGCGCGCATCTCAGCCCTCACGGAGCGTGAACCGCAGTCCCCCGACCGTGCGTGCGAGGATGTTGTACACGAAGGCCGCCAGCACGCCGAAAATGAACCCGAAGATGGCGTTCATGATGGGCGCCGCGACGAAGAACATCATCATCAGGCCCTTGGCGAACATCCCGTCGCTGCCGCCGCCCGACGGAATCACCAGGAAAATCGGCACGAACAGCCACATCACCAGGCCGCCCGCCGCATACACCGCGGCGACGACCTTGCCGAGAGAGAAGACGTCGAGCTCGGTGATCTCGTACTTCATCGCGACCTCCGGTTCAGGTGAAGATTCGCCTCAACGGGGAATACACGGGGGCAGCGTGGCCCATTCGGGACGATCAGTCCCAGCGCATCTCGTAGGCGACCACCCACGTCTCGTCCAGCTCGCCGATCTCGAAGGCCCAGACAGTGTCGCCGAGGGCGGCCTGGAAGCGGGCGCCTTCGGGCGCGCGGACCTCGCCGAGGTAGGCACCGTCGGCGTCGAAAACGTCGTAGCGGGCGCCGGGGACGCCCTGGTAGCCTTCCGCGTACCGCAGCACCGACGGACGGTCGCGCTGCACCCACAATCGGCCGTCGGCCGAAATCAGCAACCGCCCCATGGGCGCCGGCGCATCGGGACGGGGAGCCGCCGCGACCGCCGCCTCGAACTCCGGCTCGGCCCGGGCATCGTCGGGACGCCGGGTTTCCCGTTCCGTCATCGGCAGGCCGGGCGCGTCGCGGCAGACGACCCGGGTCGCGCCGGACCCGTCGAGCACGCGCACTCGATACCGGTCGGTGTCTCCGCCCACCGCCACGAGGCCGCCGGGACCCAGCGCCTCGACGAGCTCCGGCCAGCCCGGCGCCCGCGCATACTGGTACGGCGGCGGACCCCCGACCGTGGGCGTCGAGCCGCTCGCGATCGTGTCGAAGCTCACGCCGTCTCCCTTCGACCGGAGGAGGACGGACCGAGTGCGGACGGCACCCGGGTCCCCGGACAGCGACTGCGGTTCGGGACTCGGTTCGATGAGCGCGCGCCCGGTCGGATCGACCCCGGCCCAGTCGAGAGAACCGGACGCGAACACGGGTATCGTCATCTCGATCGGCAATCGGCGGTCCGGGTGCGTCGGACCCGCGGAGTCCAGGAACAGCACCTTGGCGTTTCCGATGTCGAACACCGCGACCGCCGTGTCCCCGGTCACCCAGTTCGCTGCGACCGGGAATCCCAGCTCTCCCGGTCCTTCGCCGGGCGTGGCCCAGCGCTCCTGCCACGAGCCGTCGGCGTCGACCACGGCGAGCTCGCTGAGCTCGAAGTCCGCGATCGCCAGCCGGCCCGAGCGTGAGGCGGCGGCGCCGAGCGGGAAGGACAGCTCCTCGCCCTCGTTCAGCCCCCCGGCCCGCCACAGCTCGACGAAGCGGGGAGACCCGCGTCCGTTCCGGGCCCATGCGCCGGGATCGTCCGCCGGCGTGAACGCGACGGCGACCCCCGAATCCGCGACGCACCAGGCGGCCGGCGTCGAAAGGTCGGGAGAGTCGCAGGCCGCCGGGCCCAGGATTGCGATCGTGAGGCTCGCCGCCGTGAATCGGCGAGCCTGGAGGCTACCGCGCGCTGTTTGCACGTCGTCTCCCCGGGAAACACCGGGTTGTCGTGTCGGTTGCGCCACGCCCTCGGCGCGCAGGCTCAGCCTTCCGAACCACTCTCTCCGAAGGTCCAGCGGAGGTCGAGCTGCCGGCCGGCGCGGCCCTCGTCGAGGCGCCGCAGCGGCGTCGTGTGCGGGGCGGACTGGACCATCTCCGGGTCCTCCTCCGCCTCGCGCGCGATCGACTGCATGGCGTCGACGAAGCGCTCGAGCTCGTTGCGCGTCTCGGTCTCGGTGGGCTCGATCATCAGCGCTTCCGGCACGTTGAGCGGGAAGTAGATGGTCGGGGCGTGGAAGCCGTAGTCGAGCAGGCGCTTGGCGATGTCCATCGTCTTGACGCCGGTGCGCTTCTTGAGCTCGACCGGGGAGAACACGGACTCGTGCATACCACGGCCGTACGGCAGGGCGTAGGTGTCCTCGTTCCGCAGCAGGGCCGACAGGTATGCGTTGTTCAGGACCGCCGCCTGGGCCGTGGCGGGGATTCCCTCGCGACCGAGCATGCGGATGTAGGTGTAGGCCCGCACGAGCACGCCGAAGTTGCCGTAGAAGCCGTGGATCTTCCCGATCGACGAGGGGCGGTCCCAGTCGAGTGCGTACTCGTGACTGCCGTCGCCGCGCTCGCGACGCTCCACCTTGGGAATCGGGAGGAACTCGGCCAGGTGCGCTTTCACGGCTACGGGGCCCGCGCCGGGACCGCCGCCGCCATGCGGGGTGCTGAACGTCTTGTGCAGGTTGAAGTGGACGACGTCGTAGCCCATGTCGCCGGGCCGCGTCACGCCCATCAGGGCGTTGAGATTCGCACCGTCCATGTACATCAAGCCGCCGGCGTCGTGCACCAACCGGCAGATCTCCTCGATGTCCGACTCGAACTTCCCGAGCGTGTTCGGGTTGGTGAGCATCATGCCGGCGCAGTTCTCGTCGAGCGCCGCCTTCAGCGCCTCGAGGTCGACGCGGCCCTCGGCGTTGGATCCGAACTCGACGGCCTCGAAACCGGCCATCGCCGCCGTGGCCGGGTTCGTGCCGTGCGCGCTGTCGGGAAACAGCACCTTCGTGCGGTGCGTGTCGCCGCGCGCCCGGTGGTAGGCCCGCATCACCAGGACACCGGTCATCTCTCCCTGCGCTCCGGCCGCGGGCTGCAGCGTGACCTCGTCCATACCGGCCACTTCCTTGAGCATTTCGGCCAGCTCCCACATGAGCTGCAGGGCGCCCTGCGCCTGCTCGTGGGGCGTGTAGGGGTGGAGACCCGCGAAACCGGGGAGCCGCGCCGTCGCCTCGTTCACCTTCGGGTTGTACTTCATCGTGCACGACCCGAGCGGGTACAGCGCCCGGTCGACGTGGTGATTCTTGAGCGACAGCTCGGTGTAGTGCCGCACTACCTCGTTCTCGGGAACCTCGGGCAGACGGGGCGCCTCGGCCGCGGGCCGGAGATGCGCGGCCGGGATCAGCTCGTCGAGCGCGCGCGTGTCGACGTCCGGCGCGGGGACGCGGGTCCCGCGCCGTCCCGGCTCGGACTTCTCGAAGATCGTCGGCGTGTAGTCGCCCTTCAGCGGAAACTGGGCCATCGGCTCTCGCCCTCTCTCGCTACTTGAACGCGTAAGATTCGCCGGGCGCCAGCACGACCACGTCGGAACGCGGCTCGACCAGGGCTCGGAACGCCTCGGTGTCCTGTTCGATCGGGGGCCAGGTGTCGTAGTGAACGGGGATCACGACGCGCGGCTTGATCATCTCGGCCGCCCGCGCCGCGTCCTCGGGTCCCATGGTGAAGTTGTCGCCGATCGGCAGCACGGCGACGTCGACCTCGTTCTCGAGCAGCTCCATGTCGCGGGTGAGCGCAGTGTCGCCCGCGATGTACAGCCGCGTGTCCCCGAGGTGGACCAGGAAACCCGACGGCGGGCAGGTGTAGCCGTCGCCGCCCTCGGCGTCGAGGCTTCCGCCGTGGATCGCAGGGGTGAGCTTCAGGCGTCCGAACGGAAAGTCGAAGCCGCCGCCGATGCTCATGCCGTGCGTCTTCTCGTGGCCGAGCTCGTTCTGGGCATAGGCGCAGATCTCGAAGCTGCTGATCAGCGTGGCGCCCGTCTTCTCGAGCAGGTCCCAGGCGTCGCCCACGTGGTCGAAGTGGCCGTGCGTCAGGAGAAGGTAGTCGAGCCGGTCGTGGAAGTGCTCCGGTCCGACGTCCGCTTTCGGGTTGTCGGTCAGGAACGGGTCCACGGCGATGCGCGTCCCGTCGTCCGTGACGATTTCCAGCGCCGCGTGGCCGTGCCACGTCAGCTCGCTCATGAAAGCACCCCCACCAGCCGGTCGATCTCCTCGCGGTTTCGCTTCTCGGTGAACGCGACCAGGAGGCCGTCGTCGACCTGCAGGCTGCGGAAGCGCTGCAGGCTCACGCCCACGAGCAGGCCCTCGGCCACGCCGCGGTCGATCACCTTCCAGGACTCTTCCTTCGTCTTCACCACGAACTCCCGGGCCACCGGCGCGTCGGGGAACGAGAGCTCGACCCCCGCCTCCTGCAGACGGCGCCGGGCGTAGTGCGCGTTCTGGATCGACGTCTCGGCGACCTGCCGGAGCCCCTCTCTGCCCACCAGCGACAGGTATACCGTCGCGGCCAGCGCCATCAAGCCCTGGTTCGTGCAGATGTTGCTGGTCGCCTTCTCGCGGCGGATCTGCTGCTCGCGCGTCTGCAGGGTGAGCACGTAGCCGCGCCGGTCCTCCAGGTCGACGGTCCCGCCGACGATCCGGCCCGGCATCTTCCGCACCAGCTTCTCGGTGGCCGCGAACAGCCCGACCACCGGACCGCCGTAGCTCGGCCCGTTCCCGAACGGCTGGCCCTCGGCCGTGACGATGTCCGCCCCGAGCGAGCCGGGGGATCGCAGCACGGCCAGCATCACCGGATCGGCCTGCACGACGAGCAGGGCGCCCGCCGCGTGCGCCTTCTCGGCGATCGGCGCCAGGTCCTCGATCCCTCCGAAGAAGTTCGGATACTGGACCAGGACGGCGGCCACGTCGTCGCCGAGCGCCGCGTCGAGGGCGTCGAGGTCGAGCAAGCCGTCGGATCCGTAGTCGACCAGCTCGAGCTCGGACCCCAGCCCCTCCAGATAGGTGTTCGTCACCTTCCGGCTGTGCGGATGCAGCGAGCGCGCGGCGAGCACCCGGTCGCGCCGCGTGACGGACCGGGCCATGACCGCCGCCTCGGCCGTCGCGGTCGGACCGTCGTACATCGAGGCGTTGGCCACGTCCATCCCCGTCAGCTCGCAGACCATCGTCTGGAACTCGTAGATCACCTGCAGGGTGCCCTGGGCGACCTCGGGCTGGTACGGCGTGTAGGCCGTGTAGAACTCGCTTCGGCGGATGATGTGGTCGACCGCGGCGGGTACGTAGTGGTCGTACATCCCGCCGCCCGCGAAGCACACGAGATCCGAGTTGCGCCCGGCCAGGCCCGCGACCCGCCGCATCGCCTCCCACTCCGACATCGCGGCCGGAACTTCGAGCTCCCGGTCGAGGAGCAGGCCCGACGGGACGTCGGAATAGAGCTCCCCCATATCCGCAACGCCGACCTTCGCGAGCATGTCGCGACGATCGGCGTCGCTGTGTGGAACGAACGACATGTGTTACCGCCTGTGCGGATTATTCGTCGATGTGCGCCATGTAATCCGTTGACGACATCAGGCCGTCCATCTCCGCGGGATCGGCCGCGCGGATCCGGATCATCCAGCCTTCGCCGTACGGATCGCTGTTCACGAGCGCCGGGTCGTCGTCCAGGTTCGCGTTCACGTCGACGACCTCGCCGCTGATCGGAGCATACAGGTCCGAGACGGCCTTCACCGCCTCGATCGTCCCGAAGACGTCCATCTTCGAGAACGTGTCGCCCGGGGCGGGCAGCTCCACGAACACGACGTCCCCGAGCTCGCCCTGCGCATAGTCGGTGATGCCGACGAAGTACTCGCCGTCGGTCTCGGTGTCGCGCAGGTACTCGTGTTCTTCGGTGTAGTGGAGCGAATCGGGAATCTCGGACATTCCGGTCCTCCAGAAGCGTCGAATCGGTGCGGCCGCGGCCGCCGGGGCGAAGATCATACCGGCCCGCGGCGCGGGCCGTCAAGAAACGATCGGGCCGTCCGCGGAGACGGCCCGGCGGTCAGCCGTCGTGCCTCTCGATCCGCCGTTGCCGGCGCTGCTCCCGACGGCGGCGGCGGGCGTCCCGACCGGTCTCGCCGGGCAACATCATCTTGACCTCGATTCCTCCCATCACCGCCAGGCCGCGGATGCGCAGCACGGGGGCCGACGGATCGTCGTTCGGTACGGTCTGGCTGTGCCCGTCGAACCCGCCCATGATCCCGAAGCCGCTCGTCTCGACCGTGACGCCGGGCGGCACGATCACCTCGACGCCGCCCATCACGGCGAGGATGTGCACCTCGGTCAGGCCCGGGGCGAAGCGAGCCTCCCGGAAATCGATCCCGGCGCCTCCCATCAGGGCGAACGTGTGCAGCTTCTTCGGGGGCACCCAGGAGCCCTTCCGCTCCGAGCCGCTCATGATCGAGATCTGCCAGCCGTTCTCCTTCTGTTCGGCGGGCGAGGCGAGGGCCGCGCGCCTCCGCGGCGCCACGGCCGAAGTCGAGGCCGGATCGTCGGACTCCGGGAGGGCCGGGAGACGGGAAATCAACTGATCGAGGTCGGCCCGCGACTCGGCCGCCCATGCCACGTCCACCAGTCGTTCGTAAGTGTCGACGTCGATGTCGTCGCGGACGTAGTGCGCGCGGAGGCGATCGACGGCCCGCTCGCGCTCCGCGTTGCCGACGGAGACCTGCAGGCCCTGTCCGTCCTTCCGTTCCGCCGGTGGGCGGCTCGATTCGTCCATGGCGCCAATGTGTGCGGCGCGGCGGCCCGGCGCGAGCACGCGGCGGGCGGGTTAGATTCGGATCATGGTTCGTTTCATGAAGCTGAACGGCGCGGGCAACGACTTCGTCGCGGCGATCCCGGGCCCGGAGCTGGACGCGTCGGGCTCCGAACAGGCCCGACGACTGTGCTCCCGGCGCGAAGGGATCGGCGTCGACGGGCTGATTCTCGTCTATCCGGCGAACGGCGGGGGGCAGGGCGGGGAGGAAGTGCGCGTTCGCTTCTTCAACCCCGACGGTTCGGAGTTCTCGACCTGTGGAAACGGGACGCGCTGCGCGGCCAGGTTCGCGGCGGAACGCGGGCTGGTCGGCTCCGGGCCGTTCACGATCGTCACGTCGGCCGGCCCGATCGAGGCGGTCGTCGGAGAGGACGACGTATCCCTCGTGTACCGATTGCCGGTGGAACGTCGCGGACCGATCACGGTGCGGGGCCCGGGCGGTCCGACCGAAGGCTGGCTCATGCACTTCGGCGTTCCGCACTTCGTGCTCCCGGTTTCGCCGATGCCCGAGGGGCCGATCGAACCGATATGCGCGCCGATTCGCCGCGACCCCCAGCTCGGACCGGACGGCGCCAACGTCAACCTGGTGCAGATGTTCACCCCCGGCGCCGGACGAATTCGCACCTTCGAGCGGGGCGTGGAGGGCGAGACCCTGGCCTGCGGCAGCGGCTCGATGGCCTCGATCATCGCGATGTGGGCCGCCGGGAAGGCCGATCGCCTCGTGGAGCTGCGCGTGGAGGGTGACGATACCCTGACGATCGAGCTCATCGACGAACCGGTGTTCGACGGATCTCCCGTGCGGGTCCGCCTGGCCGGGCCCGCCGTCGGCGTGTTCGAGGGCGAGTTCCCGGGGATCGACGACTCCGAGTGAGGCGGAGGGCGTGAGCGGAGGGCCGGGCGCGACGGATCCCGCGGGGTCCGCCGGCGACCTGCTCGACTGGTTCGCCGGGCAGCAGCGCGACGTCCCATGGCGGGACGAGGAGGACCCCTACCGTATCTGGGTCTGCGAGGTCATGGCGCAGCAGACCCGCATTCAGACCGTCCGAGAGCGACTCCCGCCGTTCTTCGCCGCGTACCCAACGATCGAAGACCTCGCCGCCTCCGACGTCGACGATCTGATGCGGGCATGGGAGGGACTCGGCTATTACGCCCGGGCCCGGAACCTTCGGCGGGCGGCGCGGCAACTCGTCGACGCCGGTCCCGGGCCCGCGGCGCTGCCCACCACCGTGGAAGAGTTGCGCGCGTTGCCGGGCATTGGTCCGTACACGGCGGGGGCGTTGGCGAGCATCGGGTTCGGCCGGCCCGAACCCGCGGTGGACGGCAACGCCCGCCGCGTGCTCTCCCGCCTGTTCGACCTCGAGCATCCGACCGCGTCCGCGCTGGACGCCGCGGCACGGTCCCTCATCGCAGCCGCCGACGCGGAGACCGCCGCCGACACGTCACGGGCGGGAGACGTCAACCAGGCCCTGATGGATCTCGGGGGAGACGTGTGCACCCCGCGCTCTCCCGCCTGCGGCAGTTGCCCGGTGGCGGCGCACTGCCTGGCGCTCGAGCGCGGGACGGTCGGAGCGCGCCCGCCACGAAGGGCGAAGAGCAAGACACCGCACCGCGACATCGCGGTGGCTCTCGTGTGGCACGACGACGGCCGGCTGCTCATCCAGCGGCGACCGCCCGAGGGGTTGCTGGGTGGCCTGTGGGAGTTTCCCGGCGGAAAGGTGCGGCGCGGCGAGACGCCGGAGGAGGCGGCGGTGCGGGAAACCCGCGAGGAGACCGGGCTCGAGGTTCGAATCCGGGAGATGGCGGATCGGGTCGACCACGCCTACAGCCATTTCCGGATCACCCTGCACGCCTTCCACGCGGAACCTGTCGGTGGGCGCCTCGCGGCCTCCGATGAGCCGCGGGAGTGGGTGCGAACGGCGGAGCTCGCCGACTATGCGTTCCCGACGGCGAACCGGAGAATTCTCGACGGGCTCTCGGGGTGAGGATGCGTGGCCCCGCCCCGTTCACTGGACGGACATATTTCCGAAGATGAACATACGTAACACGTTGTAACGACAAGCCCTAACGGCCTTTTCCACGAAACTGTCCCCACTCCCTCCGGTCGCTCAACCGAACCGGGCGTCGCGGTCCTCGGTCAGCAGAGCCGCGAGCAGCGCCGCCACGGCGATCAAGCCGCCGCCCGCCAGGAATCCGAGCCGCGCGCCGAGCGCGCCGAACCCCCAGCCGGCGGCGATCGGTCCCACGACCCGGGCGGTGCTCGAAGACGACTGGTTCACGCCGAGCACCTCGCCCTGCTCGCGGGCCGGCGCGCGGCGTGACAGCAGGCTTTGCAGCGAGGGCACTACGCACCCCCAGCCGATCCCGATCAGGGCGAGCGCCACGAACAGCGGGGGCAGCGAGGGCAGCGCCCCGATCAGCAGCATGCCCGCCGCGAGCAGAGACGCACCCACCACGGCCATCCACTTCTCGCCGTGGCGCTCCACGAGAGGTCCGATGAACCGGCCCTGGAAGGCGGCGGAGATCAAGCCGACATAGGCGAACATCCCCCCGGCCACCTTCGCCGACAGGTCGAGCTCGTTCTGCAGGTAGAGGGGGAAGGTGGTCATGAACCCGGCGAACCCCCACGTGACGAGGAAGAGCACGAAGATCGGGCGGTTCAGGGCCGAGCGCGCGAGCAGCCGGCGGGCCGACCGGAAGCGCGACACGAGCGCCTCCCAGCCTCCGGCCTCGCGCGACCGTTCCTCGG
>JASFRN010000021.1:0-32904 GCA_050114915.1 Gemmatimonadales bacterium
CCACGATCCACAGGTTCTCCCCGATCTCCTCGAAATCGAGATCCATGCGGATCATGTAACTTTCGAAGTCTTCGCGACTGATCATCCCGTGTCATCCTCGATTTCGGCGGGTCGCGAGGCCCCGGGCGCCCGCTCCAGCAGGCGCGTCAGGAACTCCTGCTTCTCCGCCAGTTCATGAACCTCTTCGCCGAGCAGGCTCAGCCTCTCCTCGAGCTGCACGAGGCGCTCGGCGTCGGCCCCGTCCCCGTCCACCTGGGGACGCGTGGCGCGCGACTCGATCGCGCTGGCGATCGACTGCGCCAGCGGAGACAGCACGAACACGACGACCAGCACGATCAGGATCCAGCCCGGCATCTTTCGCTCGTTCTCCGGTCGTCGTTCGTCCCGTCGGAGGTACCATACGCTCCCCCCCGCCGGGTAGTTTCGCGCGTCAGCGTACGGTAACGCGAGGCGCGCCGGGTTCCAAGTTGGCCGTCCCGTCCGCCGTCAGGCCTCCACCAGGGCCGGAAGCCGGTCCCGCAGGAACGATCCGGTATGGCTACCCGCCGCGGCCGCGATTTCTTCGGGTGTTCCGGCCGCCACCACCTCGCCGCCGCCGTCACCGCCCTCGGGACCGAGGTCGATCACGTGGTCGGCGGTCTTCACGACGTCCAGGTGGTGTTCGATGACGATGACCGTGTTCCCGAGCTCCACGAGTCGGTGCAGGACCTCGAGGAGGATCCGGATGTCCTCGAAATGCAGGCCCGTGGTCGGCTCGTCGAGAATGTAGACCGTGCTCCCGGTCTGCCGCTTCGACAGCTCGGTGGCGAGCTTCACGCGCTGCGCCTCGCCGCCGGAGAGCGTCGTGGAGGGCTGGCCGAGGCGGATGTAGCCGAGGCCCACGTCTTCGAGCGTCTGCAGGCGGGAGTGGACGCGCGGGATCGCGTCGAAGAACTCGCGCGCCTCCTCGACGGTCATTTCCAGCACGTCGGCGATCGACCGTCCCTTGTACAGGATCTCGAGGGTTTCGCGGTTGTAGCGCTTCCCGCGGCACAGGTCGCAGGGCACGTAGACGTCGGGCAGGAAGTGCATCTCGATCTTCACGAGCCCGTCGCCCCGGCAAGATTCGCAGCGACCGCCCTTCACGTTGAAGCTGAACCGGCCCGGTTCGTAACCCCGCACCCGCGACTCGGGGAGCCGGGCGTAGAGCTGCCGGATGGGATCGAACACCCCCGTATACGTCGCCGGGTTCGAACGCGGCGTCCGGCCGATCGGGCTCTGATCGACGTCGATCACCTTGTCGACGAGGTCGACGCCGTCGATCCGCTCGTGCTCGCCGGGCGGCGTCTTGGCGCGGTGCAGGTCGCGGGCGAGGCTGCGCCACAGGATGTCCTCGACGAGGGTCGACTTCCCGGAGCCCGACACGCCCGTGACCGCCGTGAACGTGCCCAGCGGGAACGCCACGTCGATGTCCTTCAAGTTGTGGGCGCGCGCCCCGCGCACCACGAGTTGCCGTTCCTCGTCCACCGGCCGGCGCGACGCGGGGAGCGGGATTTCGCGCTCGCCCCGCAGGTAGGCGCCGGTGAGCGATTCACCGCTCTCGAGCAGATCGTCGACCTCGCCCGACACGATGATCCGCCCGCCGTGGCGACCGGCGCCCGGGCCCATGTCGACGACGTGGTCCGCCGCGCGGATCGTGTCCTCGTCGTGCTCGACGACGAGCACCGTGTTACCGAGGTCGCGGAGCGCCTCGAGCGTGCCGAGCAGGCGCTCGTTGTCGCGCGGGTGGAGTCCGATGCTCGGCTCGTCCAGCACGTACAGGACCCCGACGAGGCGGCTGCCGATCTGCGTGGCGAGGCGGATCCGCTGGGCCTCTCCGCCGGCCAGCGTGTCGGCCGAGCGTCCCAGGGTCAGGTATCCGAGTCCGACCTCGACGAGGAACTTCAGGCGCTCGCCGACCTCCTTGAGGATCGGCCCCGCGATGTCGGCCTCGAGGCCGTGGCCTTCGGGGTTCTCTGCGGCGCGGCGGATGAACTCGTGGGCCTCGTCGATCGGCCACTCGACGACGTCGGTGATGTGCTCGCCTGCCACCGTCACGGCCCGGGACTCGGCCTTCAGCCGACCGCCGCCGCATTCGGGGCAGACGACTTCGACCATGTAGTCCTGGAGCGACCGCCGGACCGAGTCGCTGTCGGTCTCCTGGTACTGCCGACGGACGTTCTCGAAGTAGCCTTCCCAGTCGAGATCGGGGTCGCCGTACAGGACCGCGTCGCGCTGCTCGTCGGTCAGCGTGCCCCAGTTGTCGTTGAGGTGGAAGTCGTGGGCCTCGGCCACCTCGGGCAGGATCTTCTTGCGCAGCTTCCCCTTGGGCGGCCCCCAGGCGATCAGCACCCCTTCGAGGATCGAGATCCGGTCCGAGGCGACCGCGAGCTCGAGGGTCGGCTCGAGGCGGACGCCGAGGCCGTCACACGACGGGCAGGCGCCGAACGGCGAATTGAAGCTGAACTGCCGCGGCTCGAGCTCGGGAATGCTGATCCCGCACGAGGGACAGGCGTAGTGCTCGCTGAACAGGTGCGTCTCGCCCTCGTCGCCCTCGTCGGCGGCGGCGTGATGCACGACCTCGACCGTGCCGTCCGCCATCCGGAGAGCGGTCTCGACCGACTCGGCGATCCGCTGCCGGTCCTCGGGCCGCAGGACGAGGCGGTCGATCACCACGGAGATGTCGTGGTTCGCCCGCCGGTTCAGGCTCGGCGGCTCGCTGAGGTCGATGAGCTCCCCGTCGACCCGGGCGCGCACGAATCCCTCCTGGAGGCTCTCGCTGAACAGGTCCTTGAACTCGCCCTTCCGGCCCCGCACGAGGGGGGCGAGGATCTCGATCCGGCCACCGGCCGGCCAATCGGCGATCTGGCCGGCGATCTGGGTCGGCGAGCCCCGGCGCACGGGACGACCGCAGTTCGGACAGTGCGGCGTGCCGGCCCGGGCCCACAGGAGTCGCAGGAAGTCGTACACCTCGGTCACGGTGCCCACGGTGCTGCGCGGGTTGCGGGCCGTGCCCCGCTGCTCGATCGCGATCGCCGGCGACAGGCCCTCGATCTGGTCGACGTCCGGTTTCTCCATCACGCCGAGGAATTGCCGCGCGTACGCGGAGAGCGACTCCACGTACCGCCGCTGCCCCTCCGCGTAGATCGTGTCGAACGCCAGGGACGACTTCCCCGAGCCCGACAATCCCGTGATCACGGTCAGCGCCTCGCGCGGAATCGTCACGTCGAGGTCGCGCAGGTTGTGCTCACGCGCACCCCGCACGATCAGCGCGTCGCCGTCCCCGTTCCGTCTCGTTACGTCTTCACCCATCAAACCGTCACTTCTCCCCTCCACAGGTCCTGCAGCGTCTCGCGTCCGCGCACCACGGAGAAATCCGCTCCGGAGAGCAGGACTTCCGCCGGGCGGGGCCGCGAGTTGTAGTTCGAAGCCATCACGAAGCCGTAGGCGCCCACGTCGCGCACGACGAGCAGATCGCCGGGCCGCACGTGGTGCAGCGGGCGCCCCGTGCCGAGCACGTCCCCCGACTCGCAGGTCGGACCGAGCACGTCGACGGTCGTGTCGCCGCTGGCCGCCGGGCCGCGCACCGGCTCGATCCGGTGCTGCGCGCCGTACAGCGCATAGCGACCGAAGTCGGTGAAGCCCGCGTCACAGACGACGGCCGGGGCGCCGCCCCGCTCGCGTCGGTAGAGCACTCGCGTCAGGAGCACGCCGGACCGCGCCGTGATCGACCGGCCCGGCTCGAACCGGGAGGCGAGCCCGGTGCCGGCCAGTCGGGCGTCGACCCGCCGAACGAGCGCCGCCGGATCCGGGTCGGCGTCGGCTGCGTAGTCGACCCCGAGGCCGCCACCCACGTCGAGCTCCCGCACCGGGGCGCCCGAATCCGCCAGCCGTTCGACCAGCCCGAGGAGCACGTCGAGCGCCCGTTCCCACGGCTCGATTCGGTCGATTCCCGAGCCGAGATGCACAGCCAGGACCTCTGGCTCCAGCCCGTCCGTCGCGGCCAGTCGCTCCCAGGTCGCCGGCACCTCCTCCGGGGCGTAGCCGAACTTCGCGTCGGTCCGGCCGGTCTCGAGCGACGGATGGGCGCCCGCCGTGATCCCGGGACGCACGCGGAGGCCGACCCGCGTCGGGGCGTCCGGCCGCGCCGCGACGATCGCCGCCTCGACCTCGTGGTCGGCCTGGAGCACGACGAGCGCCAGCCCCGCCCCGATCGCGTCGCGCACGTCGGCCGCGGCCTTCGGGACGCCGCCCACCAGGATGCGCTCGGGCGAATAGCCCGCCTGCCGGGCGCGAGCCCGTTCGCCGGGGGTCGCGACCTCGATCCCGATCCCCGTGGCTTCCAGGCAGGAGAGCACGCCGAGGTTCGTGTTCGCCTTGGCGGCGAAGTAGACGCGCCCGGGGTCGCCGGCCGCGTCGATCCAACGGCGGGCCGCCGTGGTCAGGGCCGGCGCCGAATACACGTACGTCGGTGTGCCGATCTCGGCGGCGATCGTCTCGAGCGCGTCGGCGGAGAACGCTCCGCTCATCGGGGCACCAGGATGCGGCCGGCCAGCGGCCGGATCTTCGCCTCGAACGGTGTCGTGCCACGCACCTGTCCGTCCACCTGCACGGCCACGGGCGGATCGGCCTCGATGCGCACCGACTTCGCCTGCAGGAAGAACATCCGTTCGTCGCCCGAATACTTCTTCGTCGCCATGCGCCACAGCATCCCCGCCATGTCGGGCAGGTGCCGCGGCGCGAACACCCCCACGTCGAGCAGGCCGTCCTGGAAGTCCGAGCGGGGCGCGACCTGCACCTCGACGGGCAGCGAGCCGGCGCCGATGAGACCGGCGTTGGCCAGGAGCACCATCGCGGCCTGCACTTCGATCTCCTCCTCGTCGGCCACGATCCTGAAGCGAGCGCTCTTGCCGGCGATTGCGTGCTTCAGCCCGGAATAGAAGTAGGCGAGCACGCCGATCCGGTGCTTCAGCTCGGTCGTGGCGCTCGCCATCACCTCGGCGTCGAGACCGGCGCCGGCGATCAGTGCGAACGTCTCGTCGCCGGCGCGGCCGAGGTCGATCGCCTCCGTCCGTCCCTCGACGGCGACCCGGATCGCGTCTTCCAGCGAGTCCGGGATCCCGAGATTCAAGGCCAGCTGGTTCCCGGTGCCGAACGGCAGGATCGCCACCGGCATCTCGGTGCCGGCCGTCGCGCGCAGCGCCAGCGCGATCGTTCCGTCGCCGCCGGCCGCCACGACGGCCCGGTAGCCGAGCTCCGCGGCGCGACTGACGACGCCGAGCGCCTCGGGCTCCGTCTGGGTCTCGACGATGTCGAAGGCGACCCCGTGCATCGCCATCGCGCCGGCGATCCGCCGGCGCAGCTGGGCCGGCTGCACCCCGGCCGCCTTCGGATTCAGCAGCACGAGGAAACGCTCGGAGTTGGGAATGATCGGCAGATCAGGCACCCGTGCGGGTCATCTCCCGGAGCCGCGCCACGCGATCCTCCGTCGGGGGATGGGTTCGAAACAGCTTCGCGATGCCGCCGCCGCGCAGCGGGTTCACGATGCACAGGTGCGAGGCGCTGGGGCTCACCTGCATGGGGATGCGCTTCGCCCCCGCCTCGAGCCGCTCGAGGGCGTCGGCCAGTCCCGACGGGTTGCCGGAGATCTCCGCGCCCACCCGATCGGCCCGGAATTCACCGGCCCGGCTGATCGCCATCTGCACCAGCATCGCGGCCAGCGGCGCGAGGATCAGCATGAGCAGGCCGCCCGCCGCTCCACCCCGCCGGTCGCCTCCGCCGAACCAGAATCCGATGCGCGCCAGGAAGACGATCGCGGCCGAAAGCGTGGCGGCGACCGTGCCGATGAGCATGTCCCGGTTCTTGACGTGGGCGAGCTCGTGGGCCAGGACGCCCTCGAGCTCCCGCTCGTCCAGGGCCTGGAGAATCCCGTCGGTGACGCAGACGACGGCGTGCTTCGGGCTGCGCCCGGTGGCGAACGCGTTCGGCTGCTTCGACGGAGCGAGCGCCAGCGTCGGCATCGGCAGTCCGGCCTTGCGGCGCAGGCGGTCGACCACTTCGGTGAGTCGCGGAGCCTCGTCGGGCGCCAGGGTGCGCGCCCGGTACATCTTCAGGACCAGGCGATCGCTGAACCAGTAGCTGCCGAAGTTTATCAGCGCCGCGACGCCGAACGCCGGCAGCATCATCGATCGGCCACCCAGGATGCCCGCCACGGCCACGAACAGAGCCGTCAGCAGGGCCATCAGGCCGAACGTCTTGATGTAATTCATCGGACCTCCCCGGCCGGTCGCGCGACCGGCCTCTCGAATCGACGCGAACCCGCAAGATACGGGATCGGGGACCGCGGGACACGTCTCGGAGGATCGGGCCGCGCGGAGGCCGGCCGCCCGCGACCGGTCAGAAATCCCATTCCCGGAACAACATGAGGCGCCACGTGCGGTCGCTGAACGTGTTGAGGCTGTTTCCGTAGGCCGAATAGCGGCGAGCCCGGTCCTCGGTGCTGAACTCGAGCCGCCAGTCGGGCAGGAACGTCCACTCGAGCGACGCCCCGGGCAGCAGGCCGCCGAGGGGCTGCGTGGCGCTGACGAACACGTCGGAGGTCAGGTAGCGCCCGATCTCGACCTCGGTGCCGTACAGCAGACTCCCCGTCGAGCTGCGGCCGAGGCCGCCGCCGGCTCCCGTAGAGCGGATGTCGAAGTAATCGATCAGGCCCACGCCACTGACCAGCGCCTGCGAGAACTGGCTTCCCACCTGTCCGATCAGGCCCTCGCGCAGCACCGAAGCGGCGAGATCGCGCCCCTCCGTGCCCGCACCGAGACAGGCGCTGGCGAACACCAGGTAGCAGATGCGCTCTGAGTCCGGAAGCGGCGGGTTACTGCTCGTCGTCATCGTCGGATTCAGGGCCGTACCGCCGACGTGTACGGTGATCTCGACCGGGCCTAGGTCCGAGCGGGTTCGGAACACCGCGTCGATGTCCAGGTTCGGGTCCATCCCCGGCGAGCCGACGAAGGTCACGGCCCCCCGGCTGATCTGGAGCTGACGGGACAGGATGTTCGCGATGTCCGTGCTCTGGCCGATGCTGTACCGGAACGTCCCCCGGGGGAGCCGGAGCGTCCCGAACGCCACGACCTCGCGGCTGCGCTGGTCCATGTTCACGTCGAGCGAACCCGCCAGCTCGACCTCGAGGGCTTCGGAGCGCAGCCACAGGTCGGGACCCACCTCGATCTGGGTGTCCATCCGGAGGTTCTCGGTGAACGGGTTGCGGGAGGTTTCGAACAGTCGCTGCTCCATCACGATCGTGGTGTCGATGAGAGCGTAGACGGCCGGATCCGAGAGATCGACGGCCTGCTGCTGGCGGAGAAAGCGGTCCGCGCGCACGTCCCCCTCGGAGAACCGGAAGCGGCCGGTGAGCTCGGGCCGCCGGAAGCTGCCGCCGAGCTGCCCGCCGCCGTCGATCCGTACGCTGGCCAGCCGGCGGTCGATCCCCCGAAATCCGTCGGCCGAGAAATCGAGATCGAAGCCGACGTCACGCACGTCGGAGAGGTCGAGCGTCCCCTTCACGTCGGCCGATCCGCCCGCGGACGAGCGGATGCTCAGCGTGTCGATCCGCGCCATCGATCCCGCGTAGACCACCCGTCCCTGGATCCCCTCGAGCCGCACGCCGAGCTTCGGCACGTACATGGCCGCCCGGTGCACCTGCGTGTCGCCGTCGAACCGGAGGGCGTCGGGCTCTCCGGTGATCTGCACGCGGCCCCGGGCGAAGCCGCTGACGTCGCGCACCGTGGACACGCCCAGCTCGATCGCGTCCAGCGGCATGCTGTCGACCACCACGTCGAGGTTCAGCGGGTTTTCGAGCAACCGGTCGTCGACGTGCTGGAACGCGAGGTCCGCCCTCACGTTGCCGTCGAGCCGGCCGAGCTCCAGGCCGCTCGAGCTGATCGCCGCCGCGATGGCGAGGCGCCGCCCCGCGTAGTTGAAGTCGGCCGTGAGCGCGTCGTAGCCGAACCCCGAGACGGAGGGGTCGCTGATGTCGAGGTGCGCCTCCCACAGGGGCTCCCTGGCGGTTCCGCGCACCGAGGCGCCGAACGTGACGCCACCGCGGACGTCATGCGGGTTGCCGGCCAGCTCGAGCAGGTTCTCCAGCTGGATGCCGCGCACCGCCACGTCGAGCTCCGCCTGCCCGGAATCGGGAATCACGCCGCCGAACTCGATGAGCGCCCCGTCCTGCGACACGAGGTTCACGCCGCGGGCCGAGAACCCGGCCGCGTCCTGCTCGATCCGCGCGGTATCCTGCAGGGCGAGCCGGCGGCGTCCGAACTGCACGTCGAGCCGGTCGAGCCGGACCCGCTTCGTGGAGTCCGTCCACACGAGGTCGGCGTCCGCCAGCAAGGCCACGGTCGTATCGCGACTCGCCCGGAGATCGAGGCTGCTGCTCGCGGCGTCGCGACGCTCCCACCGCACGGCCAGCGTGTCGAGGGGACGATCGAGGACGCGGACCCCGGTGGCGAGGCCCCGTACGGTCATCGTGTCGGGGTTCCGCGGATTGGGCACGTCGAGGGTCATGCCGAGCGAATCGGCGGCATGCGGCCCGTAGGTCAGGTCGCGGAACGTCGCGCGCCCGCCCAACGAGAAGCGTTCGAGATTCCCGTACAGCACGCCGAGCGCGGTGGCGCGGCCGGCTATCGTGTCGTGCATCACCGCCGCCGGTTCGCCCTCCCCGGCCGGCCCCGCACCCGTCTCGGCGCCGAACTGGGCGAACAGGTCCGTTACGTCGGCCGGCTCGCGCGACGGGTTGCGTTCCGGCACGATCCAGTCGTTCCAGCGGGCGAGGTCCGACACCGACACGTCGAGGATCAGCGAGCCGCTGGTTTGCGCGGTGAGCCCGAAGGAGCCCCGACCGTCCACCGACCCGACTTCCGTGCGGAGGGCGAAGGTGTCGGCCACCGCCAATCCCTCCGACAGGGTGAAGCGCACCAGGCTGCTGTCGACCCTGGCGCCCTCGAATCGCGAGGGGAGCACCGTGAGGTCGAAATTGGCTTCCAGCGTGGCCGGATCCGTCCCGGTGCCGACCACCCGTCCTTCCACGGCGAGCTGCGTCTCGGGACCGCCTTCGACCCACTGGTTGAGCTGCACGTCGCGGGCGAGGAGCCGGGCATCGTACGTCTTGTCCTCGCCCACGAGCCCGAAGCGGCCGTCGAAGTTCACGAGGCCGCGCGGCGTGCGGAAGTCCGCGACGATGCGCAGATCGTCGAGCCGCCCGCGGGCCGACATCGGCCCGCGCACCTCGCCGCGCAGCTCGTCACGCAGCTTCGGATCGGGCACCCAGGGCGCCACGGCCCGCACCGCGAGCGGTGAAAACGCGAAGTCCACGTCCATCATCGACCGGTCCGGATCCGACAGATCCATCGTGCCGTCGCCGGTGACGGACGAGGTCTCGCCGGTGGCCAGGCGGTGGTCGGTGTCGATCGTGAAATCGAACCGTCCGCCCGCCGTGCCGTCGAGCGTCGCCGTCCCGGTGGCTCGCCCCTCGAATCGCGGCTCGATGCCCACGACCCGGATCCAGCGCGGCTCGAACGAGCGCATGTCGATCCGCAGGTCCCGCATGAGTCGCGGCTCGACGACCGCGATCCCGCCCTCGATGCCGACGCGGGAAGGGTCGGCGGGAGCGGGCGTACCGGGTGGATCGCTCAGCTCGAGATCGGCGTCGATGTCGAGGAGGGTGATCGGACCCTGCCCGGTAAGGGAGCCCGACACGACGCCGTCGATCAACGGCTCGCGGTCGAGCACCTCGTCCACGAGCGCGAGGCGCAGGGCCGGGATCTCGAGATCGAGGCTGGTGAAACGGGGCGTGTCCTCCAGCTGCAGAGTGAAGGCGCCAGTGACCCGCGAATCGTCGACCGCGATGCGCGCGTCCTCCACCCGGGTCACGAGTATGCCGTCGGGCCGCATCCGCAGCCGCAGCCTGGCCGGCCCTCCGCCCCGATCGGGCGTCGGTACGGTCAGGAACTGCAGATCCTCGAAGCCGACGGGATCCGCGGCCAGCTGGAAGTCGAAGCGCACCGGATCGGACCCCCACACCTCTCCTTCCCCGGTGAACCGGCTGTAGGGGGACTGGAGCCGGGCGACCTCGACGTGCACGGAATCCCGGAAGGTGGCCGAGCCGTCGAAGCGCTCGATGTGGTGGACCTGTGTGACGGCCTCGGCCCGCGCCGACAGCCCCTCGATCTCGAACCGCATCGGTCGGACGGGGTCGACGATGCGCACGAGCGGGAAACGCCCCACGATCGAGTCGAGGGCGATCACCCGCTCGAATCCGCCCGAGCCGTCGGGCTCGATGCGCCACAGCTCGGCCGCGGACGGACGGGCCTCCCACGGCGTCCGCATCTCGAAACTCCCGTCTCGCACGGCGAGATCCGTGAGGAGGACGCGGGAGCTGCTCGGCCCGCCCGTCGTGTCGCCCCGGAAGATGCGGTCGTAGTTCCAGGTGCCGGTCGTGTCCTGGAGGAGTCTGAGCCGGGCGTGCTGGACGGTGACGGCGCGGAACCGGTAGGTCCCCATGAAGACGTTCAGCGGATTGTACTCGAGCCGCACGCTGTCGAGCTCCACGAAGGGCTGCCCGAGCGAGTCGCGGATCACGAACCGGTCCAGCAGCACGCGCGACACGAGGTTGCCCCCGAGAATCGGCCCGAACTCCACGTCGCCGTTCACGATGCCGTCGAGCTGCCCCTCGACGAACGACGCGACGGCCCGGCGTCCGACCACCGTCTGGGTCAGGAGCAGCGAGGCGGCCACGAAGCTGAGCGAGAGCACGCCGATCACGGCGAGGAGGATCCTCGCGCCGTAGGTGAGCCCGCGCCGCACCCGCCCCCGGTCCGGCGCCTCTTCCGTGCCGAAGCCCTCGGGGAAGATCACCTCAGAACGCCTGGCCGATGGAGAACTGCAGCTGCAGCCGCCGCAGGAACTCGGTCGCGGCGCCCGGATTGTCGTACGTGTACGGATCGTAGCGGACGGTCCGGTTCAGCTCCTGGATGTCCCCGCCCTCGAACAGGGCCACCACCGGCTTCTCGGACGGCGACGAGGGATCGTAGCCGAGGTCGATGCGCAGCGGCCCGATCGGGCTTCGGAACCGGACGCCGACGCCGGGCGTCAGGACGATCGGCGTCCGGTCGCCGAGCGACGCCCACACCTGGCCGGCGTCGACGAACGTCACGAAGGTCCAGCGGTCCCCCAGCGGTGACCGCAGCTCGAGGCTGCCCTCGAGCACCGCGTTTCCGCCGGCCGGCCGCTCGTCGAACGCGGTGGGCGGCAGGCCGTCGACGCAGGTCTCGAGATCCTGGTCCGGGCAGTCCTGGGCCACGTCCACCACGAGCACCGTGGGCCCCAGCAGGTTGGCCCCGAAACCGCGCACGCTCTCCGCACCACCGGCGAAGAAGCGCTTGCGCGGGTGCACCACCTTCTGCGCCCCCGCGGTCGCGAAGGCCTGCGTCTCGAACGGCTCGATGAAGCCGAACCGGAGATGGCCGCCGAGCACCCGTTCACCGAGCGGAAGGAAGCCGGCCATGTCGATCGTCTGCCGGAAGTAGCGATAGTCGGACCCGGTCGCGACGCCGGCGTATTCCGCCTCGGTCGTCACGTAGTAACCGCGCGTGGCCGACAGGCGCCCGTCGGTTCGGTCGACCGCCCAGAGCAACGCGATCGGCGACAGCCAGCGCTTCTCGGACAGCACGCCGATGTCCTCGGGCGTGCAGAAGCCGAAGTTGACGCAGAAGTAGATGTCGGCAGACTGCTGGCCGAACGACGTCAGCTCGGGTCGCACGGCCGCCGTGAGCAGCATCCGCGAGCTCAACTGGTGCGTGAACGCCAGCTCGCCGCCGGTGCTGCTGCGCACGAACAGGTCCGGCACCGTCTCCTCTTCCCGGTAGATGCTCGTCCTCAGCGAGTTGCTCCCCCCGCGGAACACCGGCTGCTCGAACGCGGCTTCCAGGCGGTAATTGAGCTCCTGGAAGATCGTGTCGCTGGAGACGTCGGTGCACGGGAAACGACCTTCGAGCTGGCGGGCCAGCAGGTTCGACACGCGCCCGGTGAATCGCAGCACCCGGCCCTGTCCGAGGAAGTTCCGGTTCGTGAGGTTTCCCTGTACCTGCACGCATTCGTCGGTCTCGGCGCCGAGACCGACGCCGATCGTACGCTGCGGGGCGGGGGCGACGCGGATCCGAAGATCGATCAGCGTGTCGGTGTCGGACCGCCGCTCCGACGTGATGCTGGCATAGCGGAGCGCCTCGAGATTGTAGAGCCGCCGCTGGCTCTCGAGGATCTGTCGATCGCGAAACACGTCGCCGGAATCGAACGACAGCAGGGTCCGGATGATGTCGTCGCCCACCTGGCCGGACCCCTCGATCCGGATCTCGCCGATCCGCACCCGCGGGCCCGGCACGATGCGGAGGCTGACGTCGGCCTCCCGCGTCCCGCGCGGGATGAAGTAGTCGCGCAGCACGGTGGCGTTCACGTATCCGCGGCCCCGCAGCTCGTCGGTGAGTCGGCCCTCGCCGAGAGCCAGCTCCGCCAGGTTCAGCGGATCGCCGGTCCCGATATCCAGCAGCTCGGCCTGCTGCGCTGGCGACAGGAGGCTGTCGGCGCCCGTGACTTCGAACGAGCGGATGAGGGTCGGCTCGTTCTCGGTGATGTCGAAGACGATCCGCGCCTGGTGGTCCTCACGGAGAACCGTCGTGTCCACCTCGGCCTCCCGGTAGCCGCGCTGCCGGTAATAGACCACGAGCCGCAGACGATCCTGCGGGAGCTCGTCCTCGTCGAGGTAGTGGCGCCGGTGCGCGAAACCGACGTCGGTGAGCGGACACAGCGGCAGCGGAAAGATGAACAGGAACGACCGGCAGGTCGTGGCCTCGGTGAGGATCGCCCGGTCGAGCTGCTTGTCGGAGAACCGTTCGTTGCCCCGGAAGGTGATCTCGACCACCTCCGGCTCGGCCGGGGAGGGCGTCGCGGGGACGCGGGTCTGCTGGGCGACCGCCGTCGCCGGGCCGCTCCCGCAGAGCAGGAGCAGGAAGAGCGCGAGCGCGGCCGGGCGGTTCACGTGCGAGCAGGCGCCTTTCGGGCCCCCGCGGCGCTGCGGCGCATCAGGAAGACGCCGAGCCCGACGAGGCAGAGACTGATCACCTGGGCCAGGGTGAACGGCCCGAAGAACCGGTCGTCCTTCGCCCGGAAGAACTCCACGATGAACCGCTCGACGCCGGCCAGCGCCAGCCAGAGCGAGAACAGCCAGCCGGTCGGCCGATCGCCGCGCAGCCGCCAGAGGACGGCGAATATCAACAGTGACATGCCGACCTCGTACAGCTGGGTCGGGTGCACGGTGAGCACGGTGGGATCGGGAATCGAATCGGGAACCGACACGCCGAACGCGTGCCGCATGTTGCCCGCGGTGCTGGGCGGGGCGCCGTTGGGGAACGCGATCCCCACCCAGCTGTCCGTCGGCCGCCCGTAATCGTCGCCGACGAGGAAGCACCCGATGCGCCCGACTGCATATCCGAGGGCGAGGCCGGGGGCGAGCGCGTCGGCCAGCGGCGGGATCGCCTCGCCCCGGCGCCGTATCATCAGGATGACGCCCGCCGCGCCGCCCAGGAACCCCCCGTACCACACGAGTCCGGCCCGCGAGAAGATCATTCCCAGCGGATCGCGCACCGTCAGGTCCCAGTTGAGGAACACGTAGTAGAGCTTGGCGCCTACGATTCCGCCGATCAGGGCGCCGAGCAGGAGGTCCCCGGCCAGCTCCGGGTCCTTGCCGACGCGCGCGAGCTCCGAACGCGACACCCAGTACGCGGAGAGGAACGCCAGGGCCATCATCACGCCGAACGACGTGATCGTGAGACGGCCGATCAGCGGGAGATTCAGGGTGATCAGCTCGGGGTACATGTGGCCCCTCCGGGCACGAGTCCGGGAAACGGATACGCGGGATCGGCGTTGAGGTCCAGGTCGGCTCGATCGCCGGCCAGCAGCCGCCGGCGGGCCACGAGCGCGATCATCGCCGCGTTGTCGGTGGCGAGACGCGGGGGCGGGACGTGCAGACGCGCCCCGTCGAGCTCCGCGGCGAAGCGCTCGCGCAACCGACCGTTGCGAGCCACGCCGCCCCCGAGCAGGACCCGGTCGCAGCCGGTGGCCTCGAGGGCGCGTCGCGTCTTGGCGACGAGCACGTCGAGCACCGCCGCCTGGAACTCGGCGCAGAGGTCGGGCACCGCGCCGCGCAGGCCGTCGTCGCCCGTCTCGCGCCGCACGTCTTCGGCGAGCAGGGCGGCGGCCGTCTTCAGGCCGCTGAACGAGAAGTCGAGCCACGCGGGATCGTCGGGCGTATCGGTGGAGGAGAGCATCGGGCGCGGCAGGCGATACACGCCGGGCCGCCCCTCGCGCGCGGCGCGCTCGATTTCGGGTCC
This sequence comes from Gemmatimonadales bacterium, assembly GCA_050114915.1. Taxonomy (GTDB): domain Bacteria; phylum Gemmatimonadota; class Gemmatimonadetes; order Palauibacterales; family Palauibacteraceae; genus JARFPW01. The sequence goes on from JASFRN010000021.1 coordinate 14,457, forward strand.
CCCGGGAAAGCCCAACCCGAACGTCCGGGCGACCTTGTCGAACGCTTCCCCGACCGCGTCGTCGCGCGTCTCGCCCAGCAGCCGATACCGGCCCCACTCGGGCACGTGGAGCAGAAGCGTATGCCCACCCGAGATCAACAGGGCGACGAACGGAGGTACGGCGTCGGGCGCTTCCACCGAATTCGCGTAGAGATGGGCCTCCATGTGATGGACGGCCACGATCGGCAGGTCGCGCGCGAACGCGAGACCTTTCGCCCAGTTCAAACCCACCAGCAGCGCTCCGATCAGCCCGGGGCCGGCCGTTACGCCCACTCCGGCGAGATCGTCGGGCCCGATGCCCGCCTGCTCGAGGGCGCCGGCCACGACGTCGTCGAGCTGGCGGAGGTGCGCGCGGGCCGCGATCTCGGGCACCACGCCGCCATAGCGCTCGTGGGCATCCTGCGAGAGGATCACGTGCCCGAGCAGGCCCGCCCCCGACACGACGGCCGCCGACGTCTCGTCGCACGACGTCTCGATGCCGAGCACCGGGCCGTCGACGTACTCCGGTCGTCCGCTCACGAGCGGGGCGAGATCGTCACGGCGGCCGGTTCGAGCGCGACCACGACCGGACCTTCCTCCGCGATCCCCGACCGCAGCCGGGCCTCGTAGGGCTCTTCGGGGCGCGCGGCCACGTCGACCGTCAGCGCGGTGAGGCTGTCGGCCACCTGCTCCACCGACGCCGCGACCCCGCGCAGGCTCACCGTCACCGAATCCGGCTCGGCGCGCGCGAAGCTCGACCCGCCGCCGGTGAGACGCACCGGCACCCGGTATTCCCGCACCACCAGCGAATCGAGGCTCACGGTCACGAGCACGGTTCCCGGGTCGGCCTCGACGCCCGGGATTCCCTCGGGAAGATCGAGCGGGATGTCGCGGATCACCGTGTTGGAGAGGTCCTCCAGGGTCACCGGTCGAGTCGAAATCCGGGTCAGGCTCTCGACCCACGACTCGGGGCCCCGCACCGTGACGCTCTCCGGCTCGACATCGATCGGCTGGACGACCGTGTAGCCCGCGGCCGGGCTGGCGTCGACGTCGGGCACCACTGGAACACGTGCGCTGCGCCGGTGCTCGAACCGCAGCTCGGCCGTGGCCGGCGTGATGAAGGTCGGCACGACCCCCAGGTCCCGGTTGTAGGACACCTGGTCGACGGGGAGCGGCACGCGCATGCGCTCACCGGTCACCGAATCGACCTCGACGTGCACGACGGGACGATCCATCAGCAGTCCGAGCAGCTCGCGGTTTCGGCCCTGGAACGTCGTATTCACCTCTTCGGGCCCCTCGACGAGCACCCAGGAAGTGTCCTGCACGCGGACGTCGACGACCGTCGGGACGGGCTGCGCCTGGCGCTCGTCGGCCGTGACGCTGACCCAGAGGATCGCGACGACGACGAGGGCCGAGAGCTTGAATCCGATATTCTCGACGAAGATGCCGCGCCAGTTCACAGTAGGTCGGCCCCTCCCTCGCCGGACGCATCGTCCGGCGGCGTATCGCGACCGTCTTCGAGCCGATTCGGCGATCCTGCGACCCTCAGCTCCACGCTGTCACCGGCCCGCAGGTTGTAGTCGGGCGGCGGGTACTGCCCCACGATCCGACCGGGAGCCTCCACGGCCTCGGAATCGTACGAAATCGAGCCGAGCTCCAGGCCGGCCTCGCCGAGGATCTCGACGGCGTCGTCGATGTGCATGCCCCGCAGGTCGGGAACGACGACGATCGGCGCGCCCTCGCTGACGACGAGCACGAGGTCGCCGGGGACTTCGAGCTCGGTGCCGGCGGGGGGGCGCGTCTCCACGGCGCGGCCGGCCGGAATCGGGTCTTCACGGCGCTGGACGTCGACCGTGTAGCCGAGCCGCTCGAGCACGATCGTCGCCTGGCGCTCGCTGAGGCCCGCCACGTCGGGCAGCGTGTGCATCTCGGGCCCGCGGCTCAGCACGATCTCGATCGGGGCTCCGGGACGCGCGAACTGGCCCGGCAGGGGACTCTGCGACAGCACGGTGCCCTCGGGGGCGTCGGGGTGGTGCATCCCGGTGCGCACGTTCAACTCGAGCTCCGACTCGGCGGCCCGCGACCTGGCATCCGCCTCGTCCATCCCCACGACGTCGGGCACGCGGACCACCGCGGCGTCCCCGGCGTTCGCCGTACTCGGGAACAGCCACAACGCCGCCGCCCCATAGCCGATCAGCAGCGCGCCGACCACGGCCGACGCGCTGATCAGCGCGCGGCGACGGTTCGCCGGCATCGGAGCCCGCCCCTCATTCCCGGAGGGCTCCCCGTCGCGGTCCCGTCCCGTCTCACCCGTTCCCCGGCCTCCCAGGCCACGGCGCCTCCTGTAGCTCATCCCGCCTGCCTCTTTCTGAGTCGTGACGCGTACGCGCCGTCCGAATCGCACTCCCACGGCATCACGTGCAGATCCTCTCCGCCGAGAGGTCCTTCCGGGTCCCGCCGGAACTCCGGCCGCTCGGCCAGGAACCGGCGCACCTGGTCCTCGTTCTCTTCCGGCTCCAGCGAGCAGGTCGCGTAGACGAGCAGACCGCCGGGCTCCAGGAGGTCGGCGGCCGCCGCCAGTAGCTCCCGCTGCAGCTCCACGAGGGCCGCCAGGCGCTCTGGCCGCAGCCGCCAGCGCGCATCCGGCCGGCGCCGAAGCACACCGGTGCCCGAGCACGGCGCGTCGAGCAACACCGTGCGCGCCGAGCGCACCGCGGGCCGGCGTCCGTCCATCACCACGAGCCACGGCGCCGCGCCGGCGTCCGCCGCCAGCGCGCGAACCGACCGCAAGCGCTGGAGACTCACGTCGGCGGCGATCAGCGGGCGCGCCCGGGACGCATGCCAGAGCCCGACCGTCTTGCCACCGGGCGCCGCGCAGGCGTCCAGCAGCGGCCCCTCCACGCCGGGGCTCACGTAGTCTACCACGGCGGACGCCGCGGGATCCTGCGCGATCGCCACCCCCCGTTCGACCACCCGGGCCGGGTCGCCATCGCGGAGCACGGCCATTCCCGGGTGGCCCGGGAGCGGCTCGAGGCCGGGCACGTCCAGATTCTCGGCATCGCCCAACAACCGGAACGTCACGGGAGGCGGTCGGTTGTCAAGCTCGACGAGACGTTCGACCTCGGCAACCGTGTGGCGGTCGAGCCACCGCCGGACGAGCCACTCCGGGTGCGACCCCCAGGTCGACAGGTAGCCGCCGGGATCCGCCTCGAGGGCCGGGAACAGATCGGCCGGCCGGCCTTCCCTGACGGCCCGCCGCAACACAGCGTTGATCAGCCCCCGGGCTCCGGAGCTCGCGATCCCGCGGGCCGCGTCGAGCGTCGTGCTCACGGCCGCGTGCGGTGGGATCCGCGTCTCCCGCACCTGGTAGAGGCCGAGGCGGAGCGCCGCGACGACATCGTCGTCGAGCCGGCGCAGCGGTCGGTCGCTCCAGCGGGCCAACTCCGTGTCCAGACGTGCTCTCAGCCGGATCGCTCCGTACGCCAGCTCCTGGGCCAGTCCCCGGTCGCGGGGGCTCAACGCGCGGAATCGGGTCGCGGCGGAGCGGTCGGCGTACGCCCCGTCCTGCACGTCGCGCAACACCTCGAGCGCGGCTCGACGGGCGGCGACGCCTTCCCGCCTCACCCCCCGAGCATGCCGGCCGACGGACTCGACGGCACCGCCCACTCGCGTCGCGGCATCCGCCCCGCGAGGTAGGCCGTCCGCCCGGCCTCGACCGCGAGCCGCATCGCCCGGGCCATCGCGAGCGGATCTCGGGCAGCCGCGATCGCCGTGTTCATCAGGATCCCGTCCACCCCCTGCTCCATCGTGAGGCAGGCGTCCGAAGCCGTGCCGACGCCCGCGTCGACGATCACCGGAACGTCGAGGCGGTCCTTGAGGATGCGGACGTTCACGGCGTTGAGCAGTCCCAGCCCGCTGCCGATCGGCGACGCCAGCGGCATCACGGCCGCCGCGCCGGCTTCCTGCAGGCGGAGGGCCGTCACCAGGTCGTCGTTCGTATACGGCAGCACCGTGAATCCCTCGTCCACGAGGATCCGGGTGGCCGCGAGGAGCTCCTGCACGTCCGGAAGCAGGGTCTCCTGGTCGCCCAGCACCTCGAGCTTCACCCAGTCGGACAGGCCGGCTTCCCGTCCGAGACGGGCGTAGCGCACGGCGTCCTCGGCCGTGTAGCAGCCGGCGGTGTTCGGGAGGAGGAAGAACTCGTCGGGGTCGAGGTGAGCCAGCAGGCTGGTGTCCTTCGACGCGTCCAGGTCGACCCGCCGCACGGCCACCGTCACGATCTCCGCCCCCGAGGCGCGCACCGCCGCCACGGTCTCCGACGCGTCGGCGTACTTCCCGGTGCCGACGATCAGGCGCGAGCGGAACGTGCGACCGCCGAGGCGGAGAAGGTCGTCGTCAGGCGCAGGCATCAGCCACCTCCCACGAAGTGGACGATCTCGATCCGATCGCCCGGCTGGAGACCGACCTCGCTGCGCTCGTTGCGCCGGACGATCTCGCGGTTCAGCTCGACCACGACCAGCCGTTCGTCCAGTTCCAGCTCGCCGAGCAGGTCGGCGACGGACGCGCCGTCATCCACCTCGCGCGGCTTTCCGTTGACTTCTATCTGCATATCACTTCCATATCGGTTCAGAGTGTCAGTGGCGGGCCGCCACCCACGCGTCCCGCAGACGCTCCGCGGCCGCCACGGGCTCCGGATCGCTCCACACGGCCCGGATCACCGCCACGCCGGCGGCGCCGGCCGCGGCCAGCTCGGGCAGGCGCGCGGCGGTCACGCCGCCGATCGCCAGCACGGGCAGATCCATCGGCGCGAGCCGTTCGATGAGCTCGAGCCCCGCGGGCGCGACGTCGGGGTGCGACGCGGTTTCATACACCGAACCCGCGATGATGTAGTCGGCCCCCTCGAGCCGGCGACGGTCGGCCGTCGGCACATCGTGGACCGAGGCTCCCACCGCCAGCGATTCGCCGGCCACGTCGCGGACGGCCGCGATCGGCAGTGCGCCCCGACCGAGCTGTACCGCGTGAGCGCCCGCCGCGAGCGCCACGTCGAGCCGGCCGTTGACCACGAGCCAGCCGTCCGTCTCCACGGCTCCCTCTTCGAGCCGTTCCGCGAGCTCGAGCATCCGGCGCACCGGCGTACGGCGCAACCGCAGATGCAGGGCGAGCGCGTCGGCGCAGCGCTCCTGCATCTCCTGCGCCCGCCGCGGAAACTCCGGATCGCTCGCCACGTCGTCCGTTACGAGGACGTGGAGCGCCGGGAGCATCAGGTGAACCGGTCGCCCGTCGCGACGCCACGGCCGGCGATCCACGCCGTGGCCGGCATGCGGGAGCGCCCGGGCGGCTTCACCTCGCCGACCTCCAGCACGCCGTCGCCCGTCGCGACGAACAACCCCCGGCGTGGGTCGGCGAGGAGCACCGTCCCGGGCGCCGCCTCGTCCTCGACCGGGGAGGGAACGGCGGATCCGCCGGACGGCACCGGGGCGAACAGCTGTACGGCCGCCCCGTCGAGCTGCGACCAGGCGGCCGGCCACGGATCGCACCCGCGAATCCAGCGGCCGAGGTCCTCGGCCGGCAGCGACCAGTCGAGTCGAGCGGTCGAGCGATCGAGCTTCGGCGCGTACGTGGCCCGCCCGTGATCCTGGTCCACCTCCGGGAGCGTCCCGGCCTCCATCTGGGCCAGCGCCTCGACGAGCGCCGCGGCGCCGATCTCCGACAGCTGGTCGCTGAGCTGGCCCGCCGTTACGTCCGGCGGGAAGCGCGACTCGACGCGGTAGAGGATCGGACCTGCATCGAGCTGCCGGACGATCCGCATCACGGTGACGCCGCTGCGATCGTGACCCCGGATGATCGCCCAGTTGACCGGCCCCGCCCCGCGCAGCTCCGGGAGGAGCGACGCATGGACGTTCACCGAGCCGAGTCTCGGCAGGTCGATCAATTCCTCCGACAGGATCGCGCCGTAGGCGACGACCACCGAGAGATCGGGCTCGAAGGCGCGGAGCCGCTCGAGGAACTCCGGGGTGTTCGGGTCGCGCGGTTGCAGGACCTCGATGCCCTCCTGCTCCGCGGCCTGCTTCACGGCCGACGATTGCAGCTTCCGGCCGCGGCCGGCGGGACGATCGGGCCGCGTGACGACGGCCACGACCAGGTGCCCCTCCTCCTGTAGGGCCCGGAGGGAGGGTACCGCGAACTCGGGCGTACCCCAGAACACGACCTTCACCGGCGACTCGCTCGCCGGGACGCGCCGGCTTCCGCCTCCTCCTGCCGGGACCACTTCTTCAACAGCATCTTGCGCTTGAGCGGACTCACCCGGTCCAGGAACAGGACCCCGTCCAGGTGGTCCCCCTCGTGCTGGAGGCAGCGACTGAGCAGGCCCTCCGCCTCGATGCGCACGGGCTCGCCGTCCCGGTCGACGCCCTCGACCACCACGCGCTCGTAGCGTTCGACGATCTCGGACAGGCCGGGGATGCTCAGGCAGCCCTCGGATTCGCGCACCTCCCCTTCGGACTCTACGATGCGCGGATTGACGAGCACGCCGGGGTCCACCTCGGGCTCGCGCACGTCGTAGACGAAGACGCGGCGCGGGATGCCGATCTGCGGGGCCGCCAGGCCGATGCCGTCGGCGGCATACATCGTGTCGATCAGGTCGTCGATCAGCGCCTGCAGCTCGTCGTCGATCTCCTCGATCTCGGCGCAGCGCTCGCGCAGTACGGGGTCGCCCAGGTAGCGGAGGGTCCGTACGGCCACGTCAGCTCCCTCCCGACAGCCGCTGTCCGACCTTCGAGCGCAGGACTTCGATCCGCGTATCGTCCGCCGTCTTGATCGTCACCCGGTCATCGGCCAGGTGGATGATCCGTCCGACGATCCCGCCGATCGTCACGACCTGGTCGCCCCGGGCGAGGCTCTTCACCATCTCCTCGTGCTCCTGCTGTTGCTTCTTCTGCGGACGGATCAACAGGAAGTAGAAGATCGCGAACAATCCCCCGAACAGCACGATCGTGCTGAGCGGATTCGGGCCGGCGGGAGCGCCCTGGGCCTGCAGCGCCAACATCAACATGTATTCGTCCCCTGTCTGGTACGTTCAGGTAAGTGTTCGTGCGCGGCGGAATCACGCATCTAGTGTAACGGCTCAGGCGCGGTATCGCTCCAGCCAGCCGGCCGCCCACGCCTCGAATTCCCCGTCGAGAACGGCGCCGCGCGCCCGGCCGGCGAGCGCGATGAGGAACGCCACGTTGTGCAGCGACAGCAGCCGCTGCCCGAGCAACTCGCCGCACACGAGCAGATGCCGCAGGTACGCCCGCGTGTAGTTCCGACAGCACTCGCAGGCGCACTCCGGATCGAGTGGCCGAAAGTCCTTCTCGAACGAAGCGCGTCGCACGTTGACCTGCCCGTAGGACGTGAACGCCGTGCCGTTTCTTCCGTTTCGGGTCGGCGCCACGCAATCGAACAGGTCGGCGCCGCGGCCGATCGCCTCGACGAGGTCCTCGGGATAGCCGACGCCCATCAGGTACCGCGGACGGTCGCGCGGCAGCACGGGGTCCAGCGCCTCGAGCATCGCGTAGGTCACGGAGCGCGGCTCGCCGACGGAGAGTCCGCCGATGGCGACGCCCGACCAGTCGTCCAGCGCGAGGGTCCGTTCCGCCGACTCGAGCCGCAGGTCCCGGTACGACGCGCCCTGCACGATGGGAAACAAGAGTCCGGCGCCGGAGTTCCCCGCCGCCAGGAGCTCGCGGCGCCGGTCGCGGCAGCGCTCCAGCCAGCGCAGGGTGCGCTCGAGAGCGTCCCGCGCCGTCTCTCGATCGGCCTCGCCGGGCGGGCAGACGTCGAGCGCCATCATCACGTCGGAGGCGATCACGGCCTGGATCTCGACGGCCTTCTCGGGCGTCAACAGGTGGCGCGACCCGTCGATGTGGCTGCGGAAATGGGCCCCCTCCTCCCGGATCTCGTTGAGGTCGGAGAGCGAGAACACCTGGAAACCGCCGGAGTCGGTGAGGATCGGGCGGTCCCAGTGCATGAACGGTCCGAGCCCGCCGGCCGCCTCCAGGACGTCCGTTCCGGGCCTCAGATAGAGGTGGTACGTATTGCCCAGGATGATCGACGCGCCCGCTCCGACCAGGTCCTCGGGAGTGAGGAACTTCACGGTGCCGACCGTGCCGACCGGCATGAAGCACGGGGTGGGCACGTCGCCCCGGCGCAGCGTCAGCGTGCCGGCGCGAGCCGCGCCGCTCGTCGCCTCGAGCGCGAAGGCCCCCTCCGCCGGCCTCGGTATAGCGGGCGTCACCGGTCCCCGCTTCCTTCCCGCGGCGCGCGCGGGATCGCCATCGCGTCCCCGTACGAGTAGAACCGGTAGCGCTCCCTGGCGGCGTGACGGTAGGCGGCGAGGATGCGCTCCCGGCCCGCGAACGCCGACACGAGCATCAGCAGGCTGGAGCGGGGCAGATGGAAGTTGGTGACCAGCGCGTCGACCCCGCGGAACGTGTACCCGGGACGGATGAACAGGTCGGTCCAGCCGTCGCCGCCGTGAAACACTCCGGCGTCGTCGCACACGGTCTCGAGCGTCCGCACGGAGGTCGTTCCGACCGCCCACACGCGACCGCCGCCGGACCTGACGCGGTTGAGGGTCTCGACCGCAGCATCGCTCACCACGTAGCGCTCCGCGTGCAGCTCGTGCTCCTCGGCGCGTTCGGCGCTCACCGGGCGGAACGTCCCGATGCCCACGTGCAGGGTCACCCGGACTACCTCGACGCCCATGTCGGCGATCCGGTCCAGCAACGCTTCGGTGAAGTGCAGCCCGGCCGTCGGCGCGGCCACGCTTCCGCGCCGCTCGGCGTAGACGGTCTGGTAGCGCTCACGGTCGGCGTCGTCGGGCTCCCGGTCGATGTACGGCGGCAGCGGCACCTGGCCGTGGCGCTCGATCAACCGCCACGCGTCATCGTCGCCCTCGAGGCGGACGAGACGGCCGCCTCCCTCGATCGAGTCCTCGATCCGCACCCGAAAGCTGGGGGCCACGTCGACGACGCGGCCCGGCTTCAGCTTGCCCCCCGGGCGCACCAGGGCCTCCCACAGGCCCGGCTCCTCGCGCGGACGGGTGAGCAGGATCTCGGCCCCGGCGCCGGTCGGCTTCCGCCCCGTCAACCGGGCCGGGAACACGCGCGTGTCATTGAGGACGAGGGCGTCGCCGGACGTCAGGTGCTCGAGCAGGTCGGGAAACCGCCGATCGTGCAGCGCGTCACCCGGTCCGACCACGAGCAGCCGACTCGCGTCGCGGCGCGGGGCCGGTCGCGAGGCCACGAGCTCGGGAGGAAGGTCGTACTCGTAGTCGGAGGTCCGGGCGCCGTCCACGGCGTCGGCGGGGCGAGCGTCAGTCACCCTCACCGAACAGCGTCGGCTGGGGGGCCCCGCTCGCGGGCAGCTCGTAGCCGAACCGGCGGTACGCCCGGGTGCTCGCCACGCGTCCGCGCGCCGTGCGCTGGAGGTACCCGTTCTGGATCAGGTAGGGCTCGTACACTTCCTCGAGCGTGGAGGCGTCCTCGCCGACGGCGACGGCCAGCGAAGCGAGACCGACCGGACCGCCTTCGAAGTTCTCGATGATCGCCTTGAGGATCCGGGCGTCCATTTCGTCCAGCCCGTACTCGTCCACGTTGAGCATCTCGAGCGCCGCGCGGGCGACGTCTCCGTCGACCTCGCCCTCCGCCTTCACCTCGGCGAAATCGCGTACGCGGCGCAGCAGCCGGTTCGCGATACGGGGCGTTCCGCGCGAACGACGCGCCAGCTCCTCGGCGCCGTCGGGCGTGATCGGCACGCCGAGGATCCGCGCGGAGCGGGTGACGATCTGCGCCAGCTCCTCGGGAGGGTAGTAGCCCAGGCGCTCGATGACGCCGAACCGGGCGCGCATGGGCGCCGTCAGGAGACCGAAGCGGGTCGTCGCACCGATCAGCGTGAAGCGCTCCACCTTCATCGATACGGTCTGGGCGCGCGCCCCGTCGGACAGCCGGATCTCGATCCGGTAATCTTCCATCGCCGGATAGAGATATTCCTCGATCACGGGGCGCAGGCGGTGGATCTCGTCGATGAACAGGATGTCGCGCTCTTCGAGGTTCGTCAGGAGCGCCGCGAGATCCCCGGGCTTCTCGAGCACCGGACCCGAGGTGATCTTGATCTGCACCCCGAGCTCCTGGGCCATGAGGAAGGCGAGCGTCGTCTTGCCCAGCCCGGGAGGACCGAAGAACAGCGTGTGGTCCAGCGCCTCGCCCCGCTGCAGGGCCGCCCGGATGTAGATGTCGAGCGACTCCTTCACGTTCTCCTGCCCGACGAACTCCTCGAGGCTGGCCGGGCGCAGCGTCTGATCGACGGAGCTCTCGCCGCTCAGCGCGTCGGGCGTGGTGATCTCGGTTCTCTCGGCCATCGGTCGTCTCGTCCCGGTTCGCTCAGAGGTGCCGCAGCGCGGCCCGCACGATCGCCTCGGTGCCGGCCTCCTCGCCGGCCAGCTCGCGTCGGGCCTCCGACAGGGCCTTCTCGCTGTCGGACGCCGAGTAACCGAGGGCGCGCAGCGCCGCCAGTGCACCGCTCGCCGCCTCGGGCTCGTCGCCCACCAGCTCCAGCGTTTCGAGGTCGTCCATCTTGTCGGCCAGCTCGAGCGCGATGCGCTCGGCCGTCTTCCGGCCGATTCCGCTCACCATCTGCAGCGAGGCATGGTCGCGGTTGCGGATCGCCCGCACGACACGCGTCGCCGGCAGCGTGCCGAGGATCGCCAGCGCGAGCCGCGGCCCCACCCCGGACGCGCCCTGCAGGCGGAGAAACAGCTCGCGCTCCGCCGCCGATTCGAAGCCGAACAGCTCGAGAGAGTCTTCCCGGGCGACCAGGGCGGCGTGCAGCTCGACCTCCTCGCCAGGTCCGCCGAACGCTCCGAACGCGCCCGCGGCGACCACGAGCTCGTAGGTGACGCCCGAAGCGGTCGTCACCTCGACGCGGTTCGCCCGAACCGACGCGAGCGTCCCCTTCACCCGGCTGATCACAGGGCCGCCCGGCGCTCGGCCACCGACCCGGTGCCGGTGATCAGATGGCAAAGCGCCGCCGCGCAGCCGTCGGCGGCGTCGGCGGGACTGGGGATCCGGGCGAGGCCGAGCAGCTTCTGGACCATGTACCCGACCTGCTCCTTCGTCGCGCGGCCCGAGCCGACCACGGCGTTCTTGATCTCGGCCGGCGGGTATTCCAGCACCGGGAGCCCGCGCAGCGCCCCGGCCAGCATGGCCGCGCTCCGGGCGTGGGCCAGGATCACCGCCGTCCGCGCGTTCTTCCTGTAGAACACGCCCTCCACGGCCAGGCAGTCGGGTTCGTGGCGGTCGATGACCTCCAGGATGCCCTCGTGGATCGCGACTAGGCGCACGGAGAGAGCGTCGTCGGTCGTGGTGCGCACGACGCCGCACTCGAGCAGCCGGTAGCCCCGATTCGCGGCCTCCACCAGGCCGTACCCGGTGGCGCCCGTACCGGGGTCGATGCCGAGGACCCGCATCAGCGGATCCTCCGCGCGCGGCTCGCCGCGCCGGCTCCGCGCGCGCGATCGGCCCGGACGGTCATCCGGCTTCCAGGGCCTCGAGCACCGCGTCGTCGACCTCGACGTTCGTATAGAGATTCATCACGTCGTCGTGGTCTTCGATGTCGCTCACGAGGCGGACCAACCGCGTCGCCTCGGGACCGGTCACCGGCATCGTGCTGGCCGGGATCATCGCCAGCTCGGCCCGCATCAACTCGATCCCGCGCTCGCCGAGCGCGTCCTGAACCGTGTGGAAATCCTTCACGGAAGTCGTGACGACGTACTCGTCGTCGTCCCGCTCGAGGTCCTCCGCCCCGGCCCCGAGCACCGCCTCGAGCAGGCTCTCCTCCTCGTAGCGGTTCGCATCCACGTAGATCTGGCCTTTGCGCTCGAACATCCAGGCCACCGAGCCGGCCGTTCCGAGGTTGCCGCCCGCCTTGTCGATCAGGTGCCGGAGCTCGGCGACCGTGCGGTTCGTGTTGTCGGTCACGCACTCGATGAACAGGGCGGCCCCGCCGGGCCCGTAGCCTTCGTACGTCGCCTCTTCGAACGACATTCCCGGCAGATCGCCGGTGCCCCGCTGGATCGCCCGTTCGATGTTGGCGGCCGGCATATTCTCGGCCTTGGCCGTGTCGATCGCCGTACGCAGCCGCGGGTTGAAGTCCGGATCGCCGCCGCCCTCGCGCGCCGCGACCGCGATCTCGCGCCCGAGCTTGCTGAACAGGCGCCCGCGCGCCTTGTCCTCCGCCGCCTTCTGCCGCTTGATCTTCGACCACTTGCTGTGCCCGGCCATACTTAGCTGTTCGCCTCGCTCTCCTCGATGATCTTCTTCGTCACGTCCGAGGGCACCGGCTCGTAACCGGAGATCTCGCGCGTGTGATGTCCCTTCCCGTGGGTCAGCGAACGGAGAGCGGCCGAGTACTTGTAGAGCTCGGCCAGCGGCACGTGCGCCTTCACTTCCTGCCAGTGACCGTCGGCGTCCATGCCGAGAATCCGCCCTCGACGCTGGTTCAGGTCGCCGATCACCTCTCCCATGTACTCCTCGGGCGTGCGCACCGTCACCGTGACGATCGGCTCGAGGAGGATCGGCCCGGCCTGCTTCGCCACCTTCTGCAGCGCCATCGAACCGGCGACCTTGAACGCCTGCTCGGAGCTGTCGACCGAGTGGTAGGATCCGTCGTAGCACTCGGCGGAGAACCCGACCAGGGGGTATCCCGCCACGACGCCGCGGCGGGCGGCCTCCTGGATGCCCTTGTCCACGGCCGGCACGTACTTGCCGGGGATCGCCCCGCCGACGATCGAATTGATGAACTCGTACTCGTCGCCGTTGCCGAGCGGCTTCAACCGGACCCAGCAGTCCCCGTACTGCCCGCGTCCGCCGCTCTGCTTCTTGTACCGCCCCTGTCCCTCGGCGGTCCTGGTGATCGTCTCCCGGTACGGAATGCGGGGACGCTCGGTGTTCACCCTGACGCCGAACTTCCGCTCCAGGCGTTCGAGGGAGACGTTCAGGTGGAGCTCGCCGAGCCCGCGCGCGATCGTCTGCTGGAGCTCCGAGTCGTACGCCGCCACGAAGGTGGGATCCTCTTCGTGCAGTCGGTGCAACCCGGTGCCCAGCTTGTCCTCGTCGCCCCGCGCGGCCGCCTGCACGGCGATCGCGATGTCGGGATGGGGGAACTCGATCCGCTGAAGCACCAGGCGGCGGCCCTGTTCGCACAGCGTGTCGCCGGTGTGCGTGTCCTTCAGCTTGGCCACGACGCCGATGTCGCCGGCGTGGAGGCGGTCGACGTCCTCCCGGTCGGCGGCATCGGGACTGCCGAGATGCGACAACCGCTCGCTGGTTCCACGGGTGGGGTTGTCGACGGTCATCCCGCTGGAAACGCTGCCCGAGAACACCCGGAAGTAGCTGAGCTCGCCGACCCGCGGCTCCTGCGTCGTCTTGAACACGAGCGCCGTGAACGGGGCATCGTCGGACGGATTCAACTCGACGGTCTCCCCACCCTCGCTCGCCAGCTCGGGCGGGGCGGCCGCGGGCGAGGGCATCAATTCGACGAGCTTGTTCATCACCGCACGGACCCCGAAGCCCGACTCCCCCGAGCCGCAGAACACCGGGCACAGCTCGCCGCGCGCCATTCCGGCCGCCATGGCCCGCAGCACACGTTGGCGATCGAGCTCCTCGCCCTCGAGGTAGGCCTCCAGGAGCTCGTCGTCCGTCGTAGCGATCGTCTCGATCAACTCCTCACGCCAGCGCGCGACGTCGTCGAGCAGCTCCTCGGGGATGTCCGTCTCGTCGTACTCGCCCCGGTTGCCGGCCTTGTAGATGTGAGCCTTGTTGGAGAACAGGTTCACGATGCCCCGAAATCCCGAGCCGGCGCCGATCGGCACCTCCACCGGGATCGCCTCCGGGGCGAGCGTCGCGTTGAGCTGCGCGTAGACCTTTTCGAACGACGCGTTGTCACGATCCATCATGCTGACGTAGACCATGCGCGGAAGGCCCTCGTCCGCGGCCGCCGTCCACACCCGCTCGGTCCCGACCTCCACGCCGTCCGTGGCGCTCACCACGACGAGCGCCCCGTCGGCGACGCGAACGCCGGCCTGGACCTCGCCGAAGAAGTCGAGGTAGCCCGGCGTGTCGATCAGGTTGAGCTTCGCCCCCATCCATTGCGCTCGCGCGACGGAGAGATTGATCGAGATCCCGTGGGCGATCTCCTCCTCGGTGAAGTCGGTGTGGGCCGAGCCGCCTTCGACGGAGCCTCGACGGTTCGTCGCGCCGGCGATGTAGCACATGGCGTCGGTGAGCGTGGTCTTGCCGCTGCCTCCGTGGCCCAGCAGAACCACGTTCCGGATGTTCGATGTGGCGGTTTCCGAAGCCATCCCGCGTCACCTCGCTTTCTCGGATGCCGTTAGAAGCCTACGCCTCGTCGTCGTTCCTGCGCTGAACGCGCGCAAGCGCCGCTCGCGCGGCCACCCCAGTTCTTCCACAGGCTTCTGTGAGCCGTCCCACGTGGCGGGACGGGCAGGAATGATAGACGGCGGATGAATGGATCGAAAGCCGCTCGGCCACGCCGCAGGCCGCCTCAGTGGGCGCCCCCGGGGCCGGACCGGTACTTGCGGCTCATTTCGTCCAGAAAGGCCTGCTCGTCCTTCGTAAGGGCGTCGATCCCGCGCTCCCGGATCTTGTCGAGGATCCGATCGACTTCGTCCAGATCGTCGCCGTCGCCCCGGCGGCGCCGGGCCGATCGAATGTCCCGGGTGACCGGTCCCCGGGCGCCCCGCTCGGCACGCAGGCCGGACGCGCGGCCGCCGCGCCGCCTCGTGCCGCGCAGGGCGCGCCAGCGGGCCGCGATCGCGTCCCCGTACTTCAGCAGCACGAACCCCGTCGCGAGACCGCCCAGGTGCGCCCAGTGCGCCACGCCCCCCGACCCGGCGCGCCCGACCTGCATCGTGGCCCACAGCGCGGCCACACCCATGATGCCGACGAGCCACTTCGCCTTCACGGGGAGGATGCCCCAGATGTAGATCGGCGCGTCCGGCCACTTCCAGGCGAAGGCCAGCATGACGCCGAACACGGCGCCCGAGGCGCCGATCACGAGCGGCGTGCCGACCAACTGGATCAGGGCGACGGACGTGAGGGCCGCTCCGACGCCGCAGAGCAGGTAGTAGCGGATGAACGCCGTGCCGCCCATGTCGCGCTCCAGCGGCGGACCGAAGAAGAACACGCCGATCATGTTGAACAGCACGTGCATGAAGCCGCCGTGCACGAACATGTACGTGATGGGAGACCACGGATGCGTGAGGAACGTCGCGGCCGAGAAGCCGAAGAACTCCGCCGTCGCGGAGGCCTGGGCGGCGGGCATGAAGGCCATGACGAGCCAGACGCCGAAGTTGGCGATCAGCAGGCGCTTCACCCACGGCGTCAGGTGACCGGCGAACGGGTTCCCACCGCCGACGCGGTATCCGCCCCCGCTCCCCCAGCCGCCCCTCGGCTGGCGCTCGTCGTACATCCGGTCGGCGAGTCCCATGCCTCAGCCGTCTCCCGCGGGCGGACGGCCCCGGGCGGCGGCCGGGCGACGGCAACCGGCCAGGGCGATCCGCTCGCACAGCTCGGGGAAAGAGATCCCCGCCGCTTTCGCCGCCTTGGGGACGAGGCTCGTGGCCGTCATCCCGGGCAAGCTGTTGCCCTCCAGGCACCAGAACGACCCGTCGGTGTGGCGCCGGAAGTCGATCCGGCTCACCGTCTCCTGGCGCAGGACGTCGAACGCCTCTTCGGCCAGCCGCGACAGCTCCTCGGTCTCCGCGGTATCGAGCTCCGCGGGAGTGACGTACTGCGACTTGCCGGGCGTGTACTTCGACTCGTAGTCGTAGATCTCGTTGCCGGGGATGATCTCGGTGACGGGGAGCGCCTTCCCGTCGAGCACCGTGACGGTCAGTTCCCGGCCCGGGATGAACGCCTCGCACAGCACGTCGCGGTCGTAGCGCGCGGCGAGGTCCAGGGCCGCGGAGAGCGCACCGTCCGAGCGCACGACCGTGAGGCCGACCGTCGAGCCGCCGGACGCCGGCTTCACGACGAGCGGCAGCCCGAGCAGGTCGATGACCTCGTCGGGGGAGGCGCCGCGCGGCGCCCAGGCCGGGGTCGGCACCCCGGCGTGTTCCAGGAGCTCCTTCGACACCCGCTTGTCGAACGCGATCGCGCTGCCCAGCACCCCGGACCCGGTGTAGGGGATGCCCGCCACCTCCAGGACGGCCTGGAGCCGGCCGTTCTCGCCGTCGCCGCCGTGCAGCGCGAGGAACGCGACGTCCGCCTCGCGAACCGCCGGCAGCTCCGCCACGGCCGCGCCGACCGCGGTTCGTCCCATCTGGCGGAGCTCGTCGAGCGACGGGGGTTCCCGGCCCACGTCGCCACCGAGGTAGCGCGGCTCTTCGTCCGCCGGGATGGCCCCGAACGCCGGGTCGACGGCCACGACCTCGTGGCCACGGCTGCGCAGCGCCTCGACGATCGCCCGCCCCGTGGCGATCGACACCCGCCGCTCCTCGCTCGTGCCGCCCAGCAGGACGGCCACCGTCAGGCCCGCGTTCACAGGAAGCCGTTCTCCCTCATCCAGTCGTCGTCGTAGATCTTGGACAGGTAGTGTTCGCCGGTGTCGCAGAACAGGGCGACGACGCACGCGTCCGGGTCGTCGAGCTCGGCCGCCACCTCGAGGGCCACGTGCAGGTTGAGCCCCGTCGATCCGCCGGCCAGCAGACCCTCCTCGCGCGTGATGCGGCGGGCCATGCGGAAAGCCGTCCCGTCGTCCACCGTCCGCACGTCGTCGACCAGGTCGAGGTCCAGCGTGCCGGGGATCCTGTCGTTCCCGATTCCCTCGACCTTGTACCGCTCGCCCTCCACGAGCTCGCCCGTCCGCTTGAACTGCGCGAACACCGAGCCCTTCGGGTCGCCGAGCACGATCCGCACGTCGGGATTGCGGCCCTTCAGGTAGCGGGCCACCCCGGTGATCGTTCCGCCGGTTCCGGCCGAGGCGACGAAATGGGTGATTCTCCCGCCGGTCTGCTCCCAGATCTCCGGCCCCGTGGAGGCTGCGTGGGCCGCGGGATTCGCCGGGTTGTAGAACTGGTTGGCGACGATCGCGCCGGGACGCTCCTCGGCGATCCGCTTCGCGACCGTGCCGTAGTACTCCGGGTGCTCGGGTCCCACGGTCGGCACGATGACGACCTCCGCCCCGTACGCCCGGAGGAGCTGGACCTTCTCGGAGCTCATCTTGTCCGGCACCGTGAACACGCACTGATAGCCGCGGACCGCGGCCACCATCGCGAGCGCCAATCCCGTGTTGCCGGCCGTCCCCTCGACGATCGTGCCGCCCGGCTGCAGCGAGCCGTCCCGCTCGGCGGCGTCGATGATCGACACGCCGATGCGGTCTTTCACGGAGCCGGCCGGATTGAACTGCTCGAGCTTCAGATAGACGGGCGTCCGCACTCCGTCCGCGAGACGGCCGACGCGCACGAGGGGAGTTCCGCCGATCGTGTCGAGAACGCTGTCGTAGGGACGGCTATGGGGTTGCGACATCGGGGCTCTCCATGTCCGGTTCGGGAGGCGGGAATACGACGGGAAGGCGGCCCCACACAGGCACGGGATTGCCCCCCTGGGCGGCCGGCTCGTACCGCAGACGATGCGCGTTGACGAGCGCGGCGGAGTCGAGCGCCGCACTGCCGCTCGACTGGACCACGAGGGCCGAATCGACGGTCCCCGCGCGAGAGATCAGCAGGCGCAGCACCGTCGTGCCGCCGACGCCCGCGTCCCAGGCGTCCGGCGGATAATCGAAGGTCGTGCCGTCGTCGATGCGCACGGGGGGCCGCAGGGGCGCGTCCTCCACGCCGAGCTGCAGGCCGCCGACCGTGCGGGGCGTGTCGGCGCACGCCGAGGCGGCGCACGCGAGGCAGAGGGCGGCGAGGCGACGCAGGGGGGTCGGCAGGGGGCGCGTCATTCGTCCTCTCCCTCCGCCAGCCGCTTCAACTCCGCCAGGGCGACCAGCGCCTCGAGCGGGGTCATCGCGTCGGGGTCGTACCCGGCCAGCTGCTCGCGGACGACGGACTCGCGGCGCTCGAACAGCGACAGCTGGTCGCGCTCGATGTCGGCCAGGTGGGACAGGCGCGTGCCCCCGCCCGGCCCGTGCTCGAGCTCGTGGAGCACCGTCGCCGCGCGCTCGACGACCTCCGCCGGAATGCCCGCCAGGCGCGCGACGTGAACGCCGTACGACCGGTCGCAGCCCCCGGGCTCGAGACGACGCAGGAATACGATGTCGTCCCCCGTCTCCCGCACCGCGACGTTCCAGGCCGCCACGCCGGCCAGCGAGTCGGCGAGCTCGACGAGCTCGTGATAGTGCGTGGCGAAGATCGTCCGGGCGCCGAGGG
>JASFRN010000022.1:0-31984 GCA_050114915.1 Gemmatimonadales bacterium
AGGTGCTGGATGCTCGACCCCGCCGTCACCGCGCCCCGCCGCGCGCTTCGTCGTGCGCCCGACCGCGCCCTCCGAAGCACGGCGCGCGGCCTGGCCGCCGCCTCGACGCTGGCCGCTCTCGCGATCGTGATCGCACCCGGCCGCGCGACCGCCCAGGCCTCGAGCGACTCCCGCCGCCTGGCCGAGATGAACTGGATGGAAGTGGCCGAGATCGTGCCCGCACGCACGCGAACGGTGCTCCTCGCCGTCGGCACGCTCGAAGCGCACGGCGTCACGACCAACGGCGCGGACATCCTCGTTCCCGACTCGCTGGCCGGGCGCCTGGCGGAGCGACTCGACGCGCTCATCGCGCCAACGCTCAATTACGGCGTGAACACGTCGATCGACGAATATCCCGGCACGTTCGGGATCTCCGCCGACCTGCTCGAACAGACGGCCGAGGCGGTGTTTCGCGGACTCGCCGACAATGGTTTCCGAAACATCGTCGTGCTCAACGGCCACGGCCCGAACTACGGCCCCCTGAACGACGCCGCGCGGCGAGTGTTCCGCGACACCGACGCCCGAATTCTGGTGATCAACTGGTGGACCGTCACCGCCGACCTGGTCGAGCGCATCTACGGCAGCCAGGGCGGGCATGCGGGCAACAACGAAACCGGCGCCGTGCTCGCCGTGCGGCCCGACCTGGTCCTCGAGGACCGCTACACGGGCGCCGACCAGGCGACGCCGTTCGTCAGCGGCTGGTCGGCCTGGCCTTTCCCCTCGACGATCGGCCTGTACGCGCCCGGGGAGGGCTACCCGGACTTCGACCGCGACAAAGCAGCCGCTTACTTCGAGGGCGTGGTCGACCGTCTGGAGACGATCTGCCGCGACGTGATCGGAAAATGGGAGGCGTCCGGGATCTAGCCGCCCGCGCGGCGGGCGGGAACCGGGATGCCCTGCAGGGTATGCAACCCGATCGACCGTGATCGGCGAAGGCCGATCGTAACGAGCTCCGAACGGAGGACCGGATCGTGACGACGATGAACTCGGCAGCCGCGTGAGCGGCCCGGCGCTCGCCCTGCTCGCCGTCCTGCAGATGCAGGCGGCCGCACACACCGACACGGTCCACGCTACACCGCCCCCCGTGGTCGCGGACGTCCCCCGGGCGCACGGCGACCACACCGACGTCATGCTCGGGGCCGCCGTCCTCGGAACGCTCGCCGCGGTGCACGTCGAGGGGCTCAACGAGGTGGACGATCTGTTCGGTTCGCAGACCGTCGGCGCCGATCACCTCGTACGCCGCGTGCCTCGCAACCTGGGGAGATTCGAAGCCGTCTCGGCACTCGCCGGTGGTCTGTATCTGTTCGGCGCCGCCGCGAATCACCCCGAGATGCATCGGGCCGGGCTGCGGGCCCTCGAGTCGCTCGCGATCAGCTCCGTCGGCACGATCGCGCTGAAGGTCGCCGTCGGCCGGGCGCGACCCGGTGACGGCCGCGAAGAAGACTCCTTCCACCCGTTCCGGCTCTCCAGCACCAGCTGGTCGTTCCCGTCGGGCCACACGTCCGCCGTGTTCACGGTGGCCGGAGCCCTTTCCTCGGAGCTGGGCCACGACCACCCGTGGGTGCCGTTCGTCGCCTACCCCGCGGCGACGTGGGTCGGGGTCAGCCGGATCGTCGACGGCCGCCACTGGGCCACGGACGTGCTGGCCGGCGCGGTCGTGGGCGTGCTGTCCTCGCGCCTCGCCTCGTCCTGGTTCGGCGGTTCGACCGCCGCGGGAAGCGGTAACGCGGGCGCCGAGGCCGGCCTCGGCGATGAGGACCGCCTCGACGAGCCGTCCGTCGGGGCGAACAACTCGCCGCGGCTGTCCCCGACCGCGTTCGAGGCCCCGGACGGGCAGTTGATGCTCGGAGTGCGGCTCAGCTTCCGGTAGCCGTCGGTCGATCGCCGGACGGCACGGGCCGACCGGTCAGCGCCGCGAAGTCGCTGCCCGCCGGCTGCTGGAACACGCGAAGCCCGAACTCGGGGGCCACCGCGATGAAGTGGTCGAACAGGTCCGCCTGCAGGCCCTCGTACACCGCCCACGTCGTGTCCTTCGAGAAGCAGTAAACCTCGAGCGGCAGGCCGTCGGGCCCCGGGGCGAGCTGCCGGACGAGCATCGTCATCCCCTCGTGGACGTCCGGGCGGGCGCGCAGGAAGTTCAGCATGTAGACGCGAAACGTCCCCACGTTCGTGAGATGTCGCGTCGTGGGCTCGAGACCCTCGGGACGATCGGGACGCATCCCCCGGTAGGTCGCGAGCGCCTCCCGCTTCTCCGCCATGTAGTCGGCCAGCAACTCGAAGCGGCCCAGCCGCTCGATCTCGTCCGCGGCCAGGAAGCGAATCGTGTTCAGGTCGATGTTCAGTGCCCGCTTGATCCGACGTCCACCCGCCTCCGACATCCCGCGCCAGTTCTTGAAGCTGTCCTCGACGAGCTTGTAGGTCGGGATCGTGGTGATCGTCTTGTCCCAGTTCTGCACCTTCACCGTGTGCAGGGCGATGTCGATCACCTCGCCGTCGGCGCCGAACTGCGGCATCGAGATCCAGTCTCCCACTCGCACCATGTCGTTCGTCGCGATCTGGACGCTGGCGACGAGTGACAGGATCGTGGTTCGGAAGACGAGGAGCAGGACGGCCATCAGGGCGCCGAGCCCCGACAGCAGGAACACCGGCGAGCGTCCCATCAGCAGCGACAGCACCGTGACGACGGCCCCGATCCACAGGACGATCGAGACGATCTGCAGATAGCCCTTGATCGGGCGGCTGCGGGCGTTCTCGTACTCGGCCATGTAGATCGCGTTGACCGCGGCCAGGAACGAGTTCATCGCCACGACGAGCATGATGATCAGGGCCGCCAGCGCGACGCGCTGGACGAGCGTCTCGAGGGCCGGGACGATGTCCGGGACCAGGGTGATGCCGTAGTACGTGACCAGGAACGGCGCCACCGAGGACAGGTTGCGGAAGAACCGGTTGTCGCGCAGCCGATCGTCCCAGGTGGCCTTCGTCTGTTCGGTAATCCTGCGGACGATGCGCAGCAGGACGCGGCGCGTGATGACCAGGGCGATCCACGACGCCACCAGCACGCCCGCGAAATAGAGCGCGCTCTCGAGCGTCGGTGGCGACGCGAGAATCTGCTGCAGGAGATCGCCCGTCGACTCGGCCGCGCCCGAAGACGCCGCCCCGGAATCCTGTACGGCCCGAGCGCCGCTCCATGCGGGCGGGATGATGCCGGATGACAGTCGCGTTGCGTGGATGAACATGACGCGGCCAACATTCCGGCTCGGCCTTCTCGAGGCAACGGCGAGAGGGAGGATCACCCCGGCGGCCGCCGATGTGGCGGTCGCCGGGGCGACTGAGCGCGGGACGCCGAGTGGGGTCGGGCCCTCGCGCGGAGGGATGGCGGGTCGGTGCCCGCCGCACTCAGACGCTAACGGGGGGCTCCGACAGTCATGTCGGCGGCCCGGCGATCGCGGCCAATGGACCGGCGAGGCGGGGGTAAAAACACCGTCTGAAAATCGATTTTCAGAGGGGCGCGGACACCCCTTCATATCGCCAGTCGCGGCAAGGTCTTACCGTAACGGCGTCCGACGGATGACAGCTCGTTGAGATGAGGTTCGGATGATACGTCGCCAGCTCGCCATTCTCCCCGCGCTTGCCGCGCTCACCGCTGCTCTCGGTGGCGCCCTCGGGCTCTTTCCCGGCGAGGGCGAGGCCGTGGCCGGCCCACCCGCGGCCCTGCGGGTGATGTCGTTCAACCTCCGCTACGGCACGGCCGACGACGGGCCGAACGCCTGGCCCCTGCGACGGGAGCTCGTGAAGCAGACGATCGGCGACTTCGGCCCCACCGTCCTCTGCGTGCAGGAGGCGCTGCGCTTCCAGCTCGACGAGCTACGAGAGGCCTTTCCGCAGCTGGACGAGGTAGGCGTCGGACGCGACGACGGGGTCGAGGCGGGCGAGTACTCCGCCATCCTGTACGATCGCCGGCGCCTCGAGCGCCTGAGCAGCGGCACCTTCTGGCTCTCCGACACGCCCGAGGTCGTGGCCTCGACCAGCTGGGGCAACCAGATCACGCGCATCGTGACCTGGGCCCGGTTCCGGGACCTCGAGTCCGACCGAGCGTTCTACGTGTTCAACACGCACTGGGATCACCAGTCGCAGAACTCTCGGGAACGGAGCGCGGAGCTGATGCTGGAGCGGATCGCCAGCCGCGACGGCGGCGATCCGGTCATCGTCACGGGCGATTTCAACGCGGGCGAGGACAATCCAGCGTTCCGACGCCTCGTCGCGGGCGCGGGCGTCGCGGGCGTCACGGGCGACGCCCTGGAGCTGCGGGAGACGTTCCGGGCCCTGCACCCGGACGCCACCGACGTCGGCACGTTCAACGGATTCCACGGAGACCGGTCGGGCGACAAGATCGACGCGATCCTCGTGACGCCGGAGTGGGAGGTCGTCGAAGCGGCGATCGACCGGGCGCACGACGGCGACCGGTATCCGTCGGATCACTTTCCGGTGACGGCCGTGCTGCGCTGAGCCTCCGGCGCGGGAGCGGCAGGCGGCGCTTCCGCTCCCCGCAGCTCAGTCGGCCGCGTAGACCACCTTCCCGCCGACGACGGTCGCCCGCACCCGGGCGTCGGCGATCTCGGCCGGCGGGATCGTCGTGATGTCGCGGTCGACGACCACAAGGTCGGCGAGCTTGCCGGGTTCGAGGGTTCCCACCTCGTCTTCCGCGAAGCCGGCGTAGGCGGCGTCGCGCGTGTAGGCGGTCAGCGCCTGCTCCACCGTGATCTTCTGCTCGGGGAACCAGCCACCCGGATTGGCGCCGTCGAGCGTCCGGCGCGTGACCGCGGCGTAGATGCCCTCGAGCGGCGTCGGCGGCGCGACGAACCAGTCGGAGCCGAAGGCCAGCGTGGCGCCGGCGTCGAGCAGCGAGCGGAAGGCGTACGTCGTCTTCGCGCGCTCGTGACCGATCACCTTCTCCGCCCAGCGTCCGTCGTCGATCGCGTGGTAGGGCTGCATGCTAGCGATCACTCCCAGCTCCGCGAATCGCGGAATGTCCTCCGGCGCCAGGTGTTGCGCGTGCTCGATGCGAAACCGCCGGTCACGCGGACCATGCAGTTCCGCCACCCGCTCGTAGATGTCGAGCTGGATCCGGTTCGCGCGGTCGCCGATCGCGTGCACCACGACCTGGAGGCCCGCGCCGTCGGCCCCGTACGTCCAACGGTAGAGATCGTCCGGGTCGTTCACGAGGAGCCCGGTGTCCTCCGGCGCGTCGGTGAACGGCTCGAAGAAGGCCGCGGTGTGCGAGCCGAGGGAGCCGTCGACGAACCCCTTCAGGCAGCCGATCCGCAGCCAGTCGTCGCCGCGTCCGCCAGCCGCCACCGCGTCGCGCAGGCGCTGCCACTGCGCGAGCGGCGTGCAGGCCAGGATCCGCGTCTTCATCCGTCCGGCGTCGTGGGCGCGCTCGAACACGGCGTAGTCGCCCCAGGTGCCCATGTTGTGCACCGAGGTCACGCCCTGCGCGGCCACGTAATCCATCGCGGCGTCGAGGAATCCGTCCTGCACGGAGGCTGGCGGGGCCGGGATCGCCGGCCAGACGGGGTCCGTCGCGTTGTCCTTCAGGAGACCAGTCGGGGACCCGTCGTCGTAGCGCACGATCGTTCCGCCTTCGACGTCCGGCGTCGAGGCGTCGATCCCGGCCGCCTCGAGCGCTGCGGAGTTCGCGAGCGCCATGTGGCCGTCGAGGCGGTAGACGAACACCGGGTTGTCCGCCGTGACGCTGTCGATCCAGTCGCGCCGCGGCAGTTCTCCGCCCCACAGCGTGTGGTCCCAGTCGCCGCCCTGGATCCATGCGCCGGCGGGGAGCGTCTTCGCGTATTCCGCGATGCGCCGGATGAACTCCTCGGGCGTCGACGCGTCTCGCAGCTGCACGGAGGTCAGCCGCTCGCCGCCGTCGAGGAAATGGACGTGGGCATCGATGAAGCCCGGCGTGACGAGACCGCCCGAGGCGTCGACAACCTGCGTATCGTCGCCGATGAGCGCCTCGATCTCGGCGCGCGTCCCGACGGCCTCGATCCGCTCGCCGCGCACGGCGACGGCTTCCGCCCACGGATCGTCCGGGTTCCCGGTCCAGACCCGGCCGCCTGTGACG
Source organism: Gemmatimonadales bacterium (assembly GCA_050114915.1). GTDB lineage: Bacteria > Gemmatimonadota > Gemmatimonadetes > Palauibacterales > Palauibacteraceae > JARFPW01. The sequence goes on from JASFRN010000022.1 coordinate 6,164, forward strand.
ACGAGGTCGGCGGAAGCGTTGGAGGTGGAATCAGAGACAGTGTCGCTGTGGCTCATGGCGTCGACTCGGTTGCAGCCGGCGGCCCATGCGGCCGCCAGGGCGACGGAGAAGGTCAGCGGTCCGACCGATCGGTGATTTCTCATGCGGCACACTAGGTGGACCAGCCCTCTCGCGCACCGGCCCGCACCACGCGACTATTTCCGGCATGAGGGAATCCTCGTCGACCCGTTACTTCACCCGCATGCCCTGGCGGGACATCCTCGTCCAGGGCCTGCTGATCGTCGTCTCGGTCTACCTGGCCATCGTCCTGGAGGGGATTTCCGCCGACCGTCGGGACGCCCGCGAGGCGCGCCAGGCGCTCGTGCAGATGCTCGGCGAGATGCGGCAGGACCGGGCCGACCTGCAGGAGATCCGGGCTGAGCAGCGGGAACGCGACGGGCAATACGCCGATCTCGACCGCTGGCTCTCTGCTCCCGCCTCCATGCCCGCCGACTCGTTCGCCGCGGCGCTGAGCGCCATCCTCGGCTCGAACCGCACCCTGTATCCGCGGCGCTCCGCCTGGACGACCATGGTGGCGGCGGGGCAGCTGCGCGATCTCGACGACCCCGAGCTGGTGACGCGGCTGGGAAACTTCTACGAGAGCGTCAACGACCGGGTGATCGACAACGGGAACGACTACGACGCGAGCGTCGACGACGTGGGACGCAACTCGGCGATCCACTACTGGGATCCGTCCGCCGGCCGGTTGCTGACCTCGGAGGCGGCGGAAACCGCGGTGTTTCGGAACCAGCTGCGCTACCTGCACGAGAGCTGGAACGTCTGGTATCTCGATCTCCTCGGCGCCTACGAAAGGCAGCTGGACGCGCTCATCGGCGAGATCGAGACCTACCTGCAGGCGCACGGCGGCGGTTGAGCCGGCCGGGTCGCGCAGAATCCGTCACGGGAGCCAGGGGCGACCGGCCTCTCCCAGCTCCGCGCCCTTCGCTTCGTAGGCTTCGCGGCGCTGCACGAGCTCCGCGAACCGGGGATCGTCGCGATACGGATCGAGGAAGGGATCGAGCTGCAGCGCGGCGACCGAGAGGTCGAGGCTCGGCCGGTCGATCAGGTCGTCCAGCATCTCGAAGCCCGGATCGAGCTCTCCGAGGAGTCCGTAACCGATGACGACCTCGTATCCGCTTCTGAGCCCATCCACCTGGTCGTTCCAGGTGCGGATCTCGCTGGCGGCGTCGCGGAGAATGGTTCGGGCTTCCTCGGACCGCCCGGCCAGGGCCAGGGCATTTCCCTTGAGCACCTGGAACGCCACGTTGCCGGCGGGGCTCGCGAGGCCCGAGAGCGCCGTGTAGGCCGATTCGGCGACGACCGCGGAACGCGCCTCTTCGAGGCGTTGCAGCGCCATCGCCCGTCCCAACTGCATCCACGTATCGATTACGTCGTTGCCGGTGCCCTTCCAATCGAGGATTTCCACCGCATGCTCGAAGTCGCGATCGTACATCGCCAGGAAGGCGAGGGTCGTCGCGTCGTTGAAGTCCGCGGGATCGAGACGTAGCTCGCCGGCGAGCCGGCGGGCCCGGTCCGTCGAACGGTCGAGCAACACGAGATTCGCGATCTTGCGATTCCCCGCGTCGGAAGCCGATGACGCGAGTGAGAGGGCCCGATCGAACACGACGTCGGCGTCCTGGAACGCGCCCTGGAAGGCGAGATTCTCGCCGAGGAACGCCAACCGGCCCCCGTTTCGGGGATCGAGGGCCGCGGCACGCTTGAGCATCTCGGTCGATTCTTCCCAGTGGCCCTGGCGACGCAGGATCAGCCCGAGGGCTTCCGCGACGTCGGCGTCGGACGGCGCGCTTCGTTCGGCCGCCCGGAAAGCGGACAGGGCCGCCTCGTAGTTCCCCTGGGCGTAGTACTCGTAGTAGCCGCGGGCCAGGTGCGCCTCGACGCTCCCGGGCGCCAGGCGCTCCGTGCGTTCCATGGCATCCCGAGCTACGGGACCTTCACCGCCGCCGATGAACGCCTGCCGACTCGCATACTTCGCGAGCTTCGACCAGGCGGCCACGTAGCCGGAATCGAGCTCGATCGCACGCTGCATGGCCTCCACGGCCGGGCTCACGTCCGTTCCGGATGACCGCTCGAAGGCATCGAGCCCGCGATAATACCACTGCGAGGCCACCGAGCTCGCCGCCGGCCGAATCTCCTCCAGGGTCCTCTCGTCGGCGGCGGTCAGGTGGGCCTGGAGCTCGGCCACGACGCTTCGCGAGATGCGGGATTGCACGGCGAACAGGCTGTCGGGCGATACGTCGACGTCGTACTGATCGGACCAGATCCCCTCGTCGGCGCCGGCATCCACCAGGCTCACGTTCACGCGGGCCTTCGAGCCCGAACTCCGCACGGAACCCTCGAGGATGTACTGGACCCCGAGCTCGCCCGCGATCTCCTTCAGGCTCTTGTCCGTGTCCGCGTACTCGCGCACCGACGTGCGCGACGTGACCCGGAGCGCGGCGATCCGTTGGAGCTGCGTGACGAGGTCTTCGTGAATGCCGACGGCGACCAGCCGGTTGTCTTCCGTTCCGTTGACGTCCTCGAACGGGAGCGCGGCGATCGCCTTGATGTCGGCGGCCTGCGCCTGGGAAACCAGGCGGTTTCCCGCCGCGCTGCCGCCGCGTCCGCCGCCACCCATCCACCACCCCGTGCCGAACAGGAGGAGCATGCTGGCGAGGGCCAGGAGCCCGGCCGGCCAGCGGTGGCGCCGGGGGGCCGCGACGAGCTCCTCGATTTCTTGCGGGCTGGCCTGCGCCGTCCGCCGTACGCCCTCCGGCGTCGTCTCGAACGCCCAGGCCAGGACCACCGCGATCGGGAAACCGACCAGCGCCAGAAAGAGGACGAGCGTCATCGTCCACGGGGGAAGGCCGAGGGGCTCGAAGGCGATGTCTGCGACCTGGAGCACGACGAAGGCGACGGCGCCATAGACGGCCATGACCCGGAACACGCGCCGCCGCTTGAGCTCGGCGAAGAACGATTGCAGCGTCGGTGGTCGGTCGGTCATGCGCGGAAGATCACGGGCGGCTCGTGCGCGCGCAATCACGCGCCCGTGCTCATTCCCGTCTCCGAGACCTCACTCCGGCGGCGGACGCAAATTCGAGCTCGCGCCCTCTCGGTTCGCGTAGCGCTCCGCCGCCTCCGGCCGGCCCCAATCCTCGTACAGCTCGACCAGCCGCTGACCCATGAATTGCAGGAACACCGGGCGCGGCGCGTTCTCGCGCATCCACTCGTAGCTGTCGCGCAGGAGGGGCTCCGCCTCGGCGAACCGGCCCTGCTCCGCCAGGCTGCGGCCGAGTGTGCTCCGGCCCATCTGGAACACCGGTGAGCTGGTGTCGAAGCCGGCGTTCGCCAGGATTCCCAACACCTCGCGCAGAAGGGGTTCCGCTTCGTCCGGCCGTCCCTGCTCGGTAAGGCACCAGGCCAGGCCGTGCATGATGAAGGCGTGGCCGACCGAGTCGGCCGGGTAGGCCCGCCGACGACGACGCAGGAGCTCGCGGTACATGGCTTCCGCCTTCGCGCATTCCCCCCGGTCTCTCCAGCGGCCGGCGAGGTTGCTCATCATCTGGATCGTGTGGGCGTGATCCGGTCCGACGATCCGTTGATTGATCTCGATCGCCCGTTCCAGCAGCGTGTCGGCCGCCCGGGGATCCCGCATCTGGACCGCCAGCGCCATGTCGTTCAGCGTCGCGGCTACCGACGTGTGATTCTCGCCGTACAGCGAGCGCCGCAACTCGAGCGACTCCTCGAGCATCTCGTAGTTCTCCGGCGTCCCGGCATCGTCACCGGCGTAGGCGCGTAATTGCAGAGCCCTGGCGAGCTCCGCCCGTACGTCTCCGTCCGCGGCGCGCAGGATGGCGATCGCCCGATCGAGCATGCCGGCCCAGGTCTCGGACCGCTCCGTGGCGGGCGACATCCGGATTCCATCCGCCCGATCCACCAGCGCCATCGCCAGGCGCGGATCATCCGGCGGCAGATACGCCTCCGCCAGGTCGACGGCTTCGGCCAGGACGCGATTCCCGGCTTCGGGATCGTTCCGTCCGATCACGGTCCCGAGCTGGCGGAGATCGACGATGAGCGCGGCCGTGTCGGCTCCCGTGCTGCGCCGAAAAGCGATCGATCGTTCGATAAGCGGCCGCGCGCGGTCGAACAGGCCGCGCGCGATGTAGATCGAACCGATCTCGCTGAGGATCGCGGCCTGCGTGCGCGGATCGCCTTCGAGGTTCTCCAGGGCGCGGTCCGCGCCGATGTCCAGCAGCTCGATCGCCGTGATCGTGTCTCCGCCGGCCTCGTTCGGGTCGGTGGCCCCGAACAGATCGGAGATGAACCCGGTCACCTGCTCCGCGCGCGCCGCCTCGGCCCGGGCGCGGTCGCGCTGCCGGGTCGCATGTCGCGCCTGGACGAGCGATACCGCGGCCGACACGCCGAGGAGCAGCACGACGAGCACCGCGGCGGCGACCCCGGCCCGGTGCCTTCGGATGAACTTGCTCGCCCGATAGGCCATCGTGGCCGGCTGAACGGAGACGGGCTCGCCCCGCAGATGACGGCCGACGTCGTCGAGCAGCGACGCCACCGACTCGAAGCGCGCCTCCGGCTCCTTGCGGAGCGCATGCAGGACGATCGTGTCGAGGTCGCCGCGGAGGCGCGCCGCGAGCAGCTTGGGGTCGGTGGAGCGTCGCGCGGCCGCCTCGGGGGTCACCAGGTCGCTGGGCCGGGCCGGCTCGGCCTCGAGAATCCGCCGCTCGCGGCGCGCCGGTGAGAGGCTCGTGACTTCGTACGGCCGGCGGCCCGCCAGCAACTCGCACAGCAGCAACCCTAGCTGGTAGACGTCCGACGCCGTCGTGACCGCCGCGCCCGTCACCTGCTCGGGGCTCGCGTAGGCCAGCGTCAGCGGCCGGGCCGCCGTGCGGGTGGGATCACCCTCCAGCGTGGGATCCAGGATCTTCGCGATCCCGAAGTCCAGCAGCTTCACCCGGCCTTCGTCGTCGACGAGGATGTTGGAAGGCTTCAGATCGCGGTGCACGACCAGGTGGCGATGCGCACGCTGCACGGCGGCCGCCACGTCCTGGAACAGCCGGAGTCGCGCCCCGATGGACAGCCCGTGCTCGTCGCAGTAGCGCGTGATCGGCGTCCCCTCGACGTACTCCATCACCAGGTACGGCAGGCCGTCGGGGGTCGAGCCGCCGTCGAGCAGGCGGGCGACGTTCGGATGGTCGAGCGACGAGAGGATCTGTCGCTCGGCGTGGAAACGCCGCACGACGTCCTCCGTGTCGAGCCCGCGCCGGAGGATCTTCACCGCGACCTGCTGCTCCCACAGTCCGTCGGCCCGCTCGGCCAGGTACACGGTGGCCATCCCGCCCCGCCCGAGGCGCCGCAGCAACCGATACGCGCCGAGTCGCTCGCCGCTCCGGTCGAAGGCCGCTTCCTCCGTCTCGATCGGCGCGGCCCTTCCGGGCGCGGGAGCCGGCAGCAGATCCTGCCACGGAAGATCCCACAGGTCTTCCACCGACCCCTCGAGAAACGGGCCCGCTTCCTCGACGGCGCGCAGCATGTCTTCCACGGCGGACCGCAACTCGCCGTCGTCCTTCGTCTCCCGGGCCAGGAAACCGGACCGCTGGGCCGAGGGCAGGTCGAGCACCCGTCTCAGGAGCTCGTCCACCTCGTGCCAGCGCTCGGAGTTCACTGGAGGAGACGCAGCAGGTACGCTTTCGCCCGGGCCCAGTCGCGCTCCGCCGTCCGCAGCGATACGCCGACGGCCTCCGCGGTGTCCTTCATCGTCATCCCCCCGAAAAAACGGCACTCCACCACCCGCACGAGACGCGGATCGCGGCGGCCCAACTCGGTCAGCGCTTCCTCCAGCGCCAGCAGCTCCACCGTGTTCGAACGCTTGCCGTCGAGGTCCTCGCGCAGCGGGATCCGCAGGACGTCGCCCCCGCGCTTCTCCGTCTTCTTCGCCTTCGCGTAGTCGACGAGCACGTGTCGGATCACGGTGGCCGCCACAGCGAAGAAGTGCGCCCGATCCCGCCACGTGGCGGTTGCCTGGTTCACCAGGCGCAGGTAGGCCTCGTGCACGACGGCCGTCGTGCTGAGGGTGTGTCCGGCTCGCTCGCGGGCCAGGCGGTTGTGTGCGATTCCCCGGAGATCGTCGTAGACGAGCGGGATGAGCCGGTCGAACGCCCCGCGGTCTCCGTCGGCGCACTCCGCCAGGAGGCGGGTGACGTGTCCGGATCCGGAGCTGGCGTTTTGGTCCATGGACGCCTGCACGAGCGGAGACAGCCTTCGCGGGTTGAGACGTCGGAAAAGGTCTGAATCGGCGGGTACGGTGGCAAGTCGCGGCCGGAAGCTCCGGGGATGCCGAAAGGCCGCGACTGGCGGGCCGTGCCCCTTCCTGTCGCTCTGCAGTCGAGAGCCCCGAACGCCCTCATGAAAGGAGTCGAACGTGACGCTGGAAATCGATGCGCGGAAGCTATGGATGCTCGTGGTGGCCGTTGCCGCCGTGGCGGCTGTCGGTTGCGGCGACGAGGCCGCGAGCGCGGGGGACACCGAAGGCGCTGCGAACGTGGAAGGCGGCGCCACCACGGCGGACGCCCCGGAACCGACCTTCGACGAAGCCGTCGGGGAAGACGACTGCGCCGTGCTCACCCTGTCCGACGTGGCCGCGGTCACCGGCGTGTCGGCCGACGACATCGAGCAGCGTGCGATGATGGGCACGTGCACGTACGCCTGGGACGGCGGCAACCTCAACCTGCTCTCCGCGCGCGTCCACGACTCCGTCGACAGGGCCCGCCGCTACTTCTCGCGATTCACCGAAGACGTCACGGCGGAGGACATCGCGGCGGCGAAGAAGCAGTTTCGCGAGGAGCTCGACGAGGAAGACATGGACGAGGGGGAAAAGGCCGTGGCGGGGGCGATGGCCGGCGCGATGGAGGAACGGGACATCGGGCACCGCCCACTGCCGGGCCTCGGCAGCGAGGCAGTCATGGATTCCCGGGGCAGCGTGTACATCCGCTACGGCAATCTGACGATGGAGTTCGCCGCCAAGAATGCCGCGGGCGACGACGTCATCGAGCCCGACATGGCGATGGCGGTCGGCCGCCGCATGATCGCCAACGTGGACGCGATGTAGCCCGATAGCATCCGGTCGCCGCGCCGGGTTCGCGACTTTCGCGAGCCCGGGCGGGAAGACCGCGACAGCCCGTGAACAGCGGGTCCGCGTCTCGCTGGCCTGCGGTGTTTCAGTCGACGATCGCCGCGATCTTACCGGGCAGCTTGTAGAGGTCGGTCTGGCTACCGTGGCGTCGATTCGTGAGGATCGCAACGACGATCTCTTCTTTGCGATCCAGCAGCAACTCGGTGCCGACTCCCTCCCAGCTCCCGTTGTGGCGCGCGCGATTCTTGCTCACGTTCCAGCCGAGGCCCACGGGCGGGGCCCGCTTTCCGCTGCCCCAGATCGTGGCGCCCGACGTGCGCGACCTCCACAGATACGCCGTGTCCGACACGATTTCCGTATTCAAGGTCTTCCACCCGAAGCGGGCGAGGTCCACGGCGTTCACCTCGAGCCCCCCGCCGAGCACCTTCCAGCTGTTGTCGTCGTAGCCGGTCTCGATGCTCGGGTTCGTCGTGGCGTCGGCCGTCTTGGACCGGTACACGAGGCGATACGGCGTGGCGCGATCGTAGTTCGCGGGTAGACCGTCCTCCGTGTACATGGCGCGCAGGCTGTTCAGGCCGAACGGCCCGGCGATCTCGTCCTCGATCAGCCGCGCGATCGGCGTCCCGGTGGCACCCTCCAGGACGGCCCCGACGATCGAGAAGCCATGCGTGGAATAGTGGTACTGCTTGCCCGGCAGGCAGCCGAGCAGCAGGTCGGCATTCCAGATCTGAACCAGTCCCTCGACGCGCCAGCGGTAGTGTCCGGACGCGGGCTCCGGCCCCTCCGGATAGTGCCACATGCACCCCGTCTTGGCCATGAGCTGTTCCGGGGTGTGGAGATGGCGCTGGGGCAGCTGCGGATCGAGCATCGGCACCCCGTTCACTTCGACGAGCGTTCCGGGCGGGGCCATCGGGAGGTCCCTGCTCAGCGCGTCGAGGTCGACGACACCCTGCTCCTGGAGCCGGGCGGCGAGGACGGCGCCGACGACTTTCGAAACGGAGGCGATCGGGTAGACCGTCTCCGCGTGGGCCCACTTCCCGTCATGACGATCCGCGTCCCCGAATCCGCGCCGGTACACGAGCTTGCCGTGATCGATGACGGCCACCGAGATCGCCGGCAGGTCGTTTCGCGTACGGTAAGCCTCGATGAGGCCGTCCAGTTGGGCACGGTGCGCATAGTCGTGGAGATCCCCGTTCTCCAGCCAGACCCCGGCGTAGCGGACACCGTCCTCCGTTTCGTAGGCTTCGTAGTCGATGAGGCGGAATCCCTGGTCGACGTAGCGGTGGTGGAGGTTGAGGAATTGCTTGTAGTCCCGGTCTGACCGCATCTGCCAGGCACGACCGGCCGCGCCGCGCTCGAAGATCGCCGCGTAGCGCTGGCCTCCGTCGGTTCGGTACGACTCGAAGTCGACGACGAAGAAGCCCTGCGGCGACAGCACGTCGAGCGTCTGGTCATACTCCTGCCGCGTCAGGTCACGCCGCGCCGTCCAGTCATCCGGGGCGCAGCTCCGGTACCAGATCGTCGCATAGCGCACACCGTTCGCGGTCGGATACGCCTCGAAGTCGATCATCCGATAACCGGCGTCGCGCCGCATTTCGTACGCCTCGTCGTACTCCGAGGTCGTCATGTTGCGGCGCGACCACGTGTCGACATCCTCCACGTTCGCGACCCACACTCCCGCGAATCGCAGTCCCTCGTCGGTCTGGTACGCCTCCACGTCGGCGGGACGCCAGCCCATCTCCTCGTACTCTTTCCACTTCTCGTGGTACGCCGTCGACGTGAGGTCGTCGTGCGCCCTCCAGCCGCGATAGTCCGGGTTTTTCTGCCAGATGTAGGAGAAGTGGTCGTCGACCCCCGGCAGCTCCACCGAAGAACGCTCGATGTCCGTGACCATCTGCGGCGCGGGATCGATGTGCGGGACGTCGGGCAGCGTCGAGTTGACCAGCGCCTTCACCTCGTCGGGCAGCGGCCCCTCCGACTCGGCGGTCAGTCCCCAACCCCACGGCGTGAACGCCGCATCGTGAGAGAGCGACGTGTCGACGCAGGCGCGCGCCTCGGACTCGGCCGGCGCCGGGGGCGGCAGGTTCTCGGGCACGTCCACTTCCGGCAGGTCGTCGGGCGCGGCCTGTTCGTCCGCTCCGGCCGTCCCCGGTTCGACCACAGCCGTTTCGATCAGGCCCTCCGCGGCTTCCTCGTCGGTCCCGGGGCGCAGCCAGACCTGCACGACCTGGCCCTCCGACCCGTCGACCACGATGCGGAGCACGTCGTCGCTCGGCAGCGTGGCGCGTCCCGACTCGGTCCGGCCCGAAGCCATCGTCACGCTCACGGTCCCGTCGGAGCCGACTCCGTCCCATAGCGCGCTGCCCACCCGCACGCCTCGCGGCGCGGATGCAGGGAGATAGCGGACTTCCGCCCGGCCGTCGGCGACACTGATCCGCGTCCCGTCCCACCCGCCGTCGGTGCTGTCGACGAGCTCCCAGTCTCCCTCGATCGACGGGCCCGCCCGCTCCCACGTCTGGTCGTTGCCGGCCCCGTTCGCGTCGATGTCGATGTGGAATCGATCCGGGCCGTCCATTCGCAGCTTCGCCGTGTAGTAGCCGCCGTCGCTGCCGCGAACCTCGAGCGTGCCGTCGGTGCCGAGGCCGCGCCACTGGATCTGTCCGACCGCGTGCTTGCGGGATCCGGTCGGCGGCAGGTAGGTCAGCCGGCCCTGGCCGCCGGCGAGGCTGACCCGCATGCCGTCGTTGCGCGGATTGTTGCTGTCGAGGCGCCTCCAGTCCCCCTGGAGCGACCCCAGATCGACGGCTTCCTCGCCACCGGCGACGGAATCGTCGGCTCCCTCGCCAACGGCGCCATTGCCATCTTCCTCCTCGGGCGCCAGTCCGTAGCGAGTAGTGGAAGCGTCGCATCCCACGGCACGGTTCTCGTACTCCACCACCTTCGCGTCGTCGTAGCGGATTCCGTTTCCGACCGGGGCGAACGTCCAGCAGGACGTGTCACCCAGGTCGATGGTGCGCTCGGCCTCGTCTGCGGTCCGGCGCCGGATCTCGATCATCTCCCCTTCCCTCGAGGGGCCCAGGGAGGCGTAGATCCGCCAGAAGCGTTCCATCCCGCAGCGACCGGGAACCTCGACGCGGGCGTCGAGGGATTCTCCGGGCTCCAGGAGGCGGTTGCCCGTACCCTCTATCAGGCGGGTGTTCCGGAGGATGTTCGCGTCCAGGTAAGTCGACTGGGTGAAGAGCACACGGACGTCGACGTTGAGGTCGTTTTTCGCGCGAACGGCGAACCGGCACTTTGCCGGAGTCGTGACGCCATGGACGACTGGCCCCCCGGAACCGGGCCGCCGAGGGTGCCCCTCCGCCGTGGCGGGGGCGGTGAGCGCAACGAGCCCTGCCAGCTCGAGGGCGCAAATCGGGAGAACCGGGAGCAGGGAGGAAAGCGATCTCTTCGACGGATGGATTTCCATGCTACGGATTCCTCTCAAAAGCTCGGGTCTCGATCCGCTCACCCGTCGAGCCGCACGAGCTCGACGCGCCGGTTCTTCTGTTTGCCCTCGGGGGTCGAGTTGTCGGCCACCGGCTCTGATTCTCCGTAGCCGGTCGTCTCGAGCCGGGCCGCGTCGATCCCGTGGTGCTCGACCAGGTAGTCCTTCACGGAGGCGGCGCGGCGCTCCGAGAGCTGCTGGTTGTAGACCTCCTCGCCGTCGGAATCCGTGTGCCCTTCGATGCTCAGCTGCAGCTCGGGATGCTCGGCCAGCATGTCGCCGATCTCGTCGAGAGTCGGCGTCGACTCGGGGCGGATCCGGTCGCTGTTCACGGCGAACAGGATGCCCCGCGTCGTCGCCCGGCCGTCGTCGAGCAAGTCGTCGTAGAGGTCGCGCCCGCCCGCGGCGATTCGGATGGACCCGATATAGATGGGCTCCCGGTTACCGCCGCGTCCCTCCAGGTAGAGAGTCGCGCTCCGCTCGAGGTCGGCGTTCGGGACGTTGGCGATCCGCTCCGATCCCAGGTAGACCTTCGCGTACTGGCCATCGACCATGATGCGGAGCGGCACGACGCCGTCCCACACGGTCTCTTCGCGCGTTAGGGCCTCGATCGGGCTGCCGGTCCCCGAGGCGATGCCGGCTCCACCCCGTCCGACCTTGAAGTAGTTCGAGGCGATGCGGCGCGTGTCGCCGCCGGTCGCGGCCGGCGAGGTCGTGGAGACGGCGAGCTCGTGGTTGCGGTGCGTGAGATGGACGTCCATCTCGATCGTGAAGCGGTCCGGAAGGGAGTCGGGCAACGGGATCTCCACGGCGCGCCCGCTCCGCCCGGTTCCGCGCAACCAGCGCTCACCCTCCCATTCCACGACCTCCCAGTTGCCCCGCACGAAGTTCATCCGCCGCGGAAAATCGCCAACCCGGTCGCCGGAGTAGTCGTCGTAGAACAGGATCGAGTCTCCCGGGATGAAGTCGTAGTTCGCCCACACGCCTTCGCCGGGTGCGCCGTCCGAGGCACCGCCGGCCGCGGAAGCCGCCACCGCTGACGCCCCCGCCGCTTCCGCCGCCTCCTGCCGGTCGGTGATCGGCACGCCCTCCTCGTCCGTGATCACCTCGCCATCTTCGTCGACGTAGACGACGTCCTCGTCCGCCTCTTCCGCGTCGTGCACGCAGGCGTCGTCGCCCAGGGCGCAGCGAACCGCTTCGCGGACGAGCCGCTCGGCCTGGTGGGCGGTCTCGTCCTCCGCGGCATTCTCGGCGGCGTCTTTGACGCGATCGAGGATTTGCGCGTTCGCGGGAAGCGGTGAAGCGAGCAGCAGGCCGACGATGACGACCGGAACGGATGGCGGGAAACGGGTGCGCATTCAGCCTCCTCGTGGATCGAGCCGGGGTTGGAGTCGCGCGCCATAGCGAGGCCGAGAGCCGGAACCCGCCATCCGGTTCTGTCGACCGCGTGGCGGGATGCGCCCGGAAACGTCGCTGTGCACGGACGAACTGGATGGCGGAGTGCGGAGCGACACGAGGAGAACTGATGAGGCAAAGTGAGGATCGGAAGCGGACGGACCTTCGGAGACTCGTCCTCGCGGCGCTCGTGGCCGCGACGGCGTGCACGGGTGACGCCCCGGAGGCGCAGGGACAGGCCGAAGAGGCCGAAGAGGCCGCAGTCCCTGCCGCGCAGGGCGAGGACACCGCGGCCGCCTACACATCCGCCGTCTGCCCCCGGATCGACGCGGATCTCTACGCGTCCGTGCTCGGAGAAGCGGTTCCGCCACTCACGGTGACGTCGGACGGCGAGCGCTTCTTCCGCTGCGAGTCGCGCACCGAGGACGTCCGGGTCGCGCTGCAGTTCCGGGCGGACGAGTCGCACTACGCCAGGATCCCGGACAGCTACGAGGCTCTCGGTCATGGTCCGCTCGACGCCTACCGCGGCGACCGGGCCTTCACGAACCTGCTCATCGTCCGGCTCGAGAGCCCCTGGTCGGTGGTCGTCTCAGCGGCTACTCAATCTTCGGTACCCGAGCTCACCAGGGGTCAGGCGACCGCGATTCTCTCGAACCTGGCCTCGCTCCGCTGACCCGCCGGCTTCAGCGCAGCCGGTTCGCGGCCAGCCACTCGCGGGTGATCGAGACGGCATAGTCCGGGTCGAGATATCCCAGGCGGCGGAGGTGATCGTCCGCCCGGCCGGTCAGGACCGAGCTGTAATGGCTCGGGATCGCGCCCGGCTCCATCTCGTTCACGTACTCGATCAACGAGCTGGTGCAATTCGTCCGCACCGTGTTGTACCAGCGTGGGGTCACCGCCAGGTCCGCCGTCTCCCGCAGGAACTGCAGAAGGATGCGGGACAGGTATTCGTCGGGGACCTCGACCCGGTAGCGAGTGAGCGGGTAGTCCAGGTGCTCGACTCGCCGGGTGACGAGATCTTCCTCGGTCGCCCACACGTGCGTCAGCTCGAAGTCGCGGAGCATCCCGCGGAGGACCGAATAGGTCTCGCCCGCCTCCCGCCTCGTCTCTACCGACAGGCCGAGCCAACGGTGAGACCCGTAGCTCGCGTCGAACTCGAACACGAGAAAGGTGTGGGCGATGAGCCCGCCCAGGCCGATCTCCTGTTCGTACAGCCAGAGGCCGGTGACGTCGGACGGGTCGTAGCTCGCTTCGAAGTAGTCCTTCGAGAGCACGGAATCGCGGGCATAGCGCCAGTCCCGGATCCCTTCGAGCCACACGGCGCCGTCGGGCAAGAAGCGCACTCCGGCGAGGACGGCGACGTCTTCGTCCCACGTACGCGTCGACGACGGTTCCCGGGCCGAGACGACGAGCGCCCCGACGGCAAGCCCACCCGCGGCCGCGAGCCCGATCAGGCGCCTGGATCGCATCCGACATCGATGCCTCCGGGCGGCCTCCCTGTCAATGCCGACCTCGACAAGTTCCGCGTGGCCGGCGACCTTATGGGGGCGTACCTGGCTTCGACCCGACCGATGGCACCGTGCATAGAGGAGACCACGTGAACATGCGATTCTCGACCACCCTGGCGGCCGCCCTGCTGATCCTGGCCGCGACTCCGTCGCTGCATGCCCAGGAGGCCGGCGGTGAGGAGGCGGCGGCCCCCGACGCCGAGCAGGCCACCGTCGTGGGGGCCACGTTCCAGAACCCCGGGGCCATCGAGCCCACGGAGGTCCAGGTCGAGTTCACGGGCTCCGGCGACGAGCTCGGGGGCACCATCCTGGTTCCCGGGGCCGACATTCGGATTCCCCTGAACGACATGAAGCTGACCGACGACCGGCTGATGTTCACGTTCGAGGATCCGGGCGGAGCGGCCACGATCGACTGCTCGCTGAATCGTCTCAAGGACGACTCGTTCCGCGGGCAGTGCGAGGCGCAGGGCCAGACCGCCGAGATGACCATCGACGCGTTCGAATGAACTTCGCGACACAGGTCGAGGGACGCGTCGCGAGCATGACCGACAGACGGTGTGAGGTGATATGACAGGCTTCGACCCGATGGAGTCGCTCGCCGCCATGCGGCACGAGTTCGGCGAGCACGGCGGCGTGAACATGTCGATCGAGACCAGCACGACCTTCACCGTGCTGGAGGCCGAGACGCTGCCGGACATCTTCCGTGGGATCAAGGGCCCGGACGAGGGCGGCTGCTTCCTCTACGGGCGGCACTTCAACCCGACGGTCTACGTGCTCGGGCGGCAGATCGCGGCCCTCGAAGGCGCCGAAAGCGGCTACTGCACCTCGAGCGGCATGGGCGCCATCGCGAGCACGCTCATGCAGCTGTGCGGCCACGGGGACCACCTGGTGGCGAGCAACACCGTCTACGGTGGCACCTTCGCGCTCATGAAGGACTTCCTGCCCGCCAAGAGCGACATTACGACCACGTTCGTCGACACGAACGACCTCGAGGCCGTCGAGCGAGCGTTCACCCCGCGCACTCGCGCCCTGTACGTCGAGTCGATTGCGAATCCGACCCTGCGCGTCGCGGACCTTCCCCGGCTGGCCGAGATCGCGCACGCTCACGACGCCCGCCTCGTGGTCGACAACACGTTCAGCCCGGTGCTCATGTCGCCGATCCAGCACGGCGCCGACATCGTCGTGCACAGCATGACGAAGTACATCAACGGGGCGTCGGACTACATCGCGGGTGTAATCTGCGGACCGCAGGACTTCATCATGGAGATGATGGACCTGCACATGGGCGCCCTGATGCTGCTCGGTCCGACGATGGATCCGCGGGTGGCGTTCGACATCAGCATGCGCCTTCCGCACCTGGGTCTTCGGATGCAGGAACACAGCCGCCGCGCTGCCGCGTTCGCCGACCGTCTCGCGGAGCTCGGTCTCGACGTGATCTACCCGGGACTCGCCAGTCACCCGGATCACGCCATCCTCGATCGACTCCGGAACCCGGGCTACGGCTTCGGCGGCATCCTCGGCATCGACGTCGGAAGCTGGGAGAACGCCGAACAGTTGATGGAGACGCTGCAGAACGAGGACCGATTCGGGTTCATGGCGGTCAGCCTCGGTTACTTCGACACCCTCATGTCGGCCTCCGCCCAGACCACGTCCAGCGAGCTGACGGACGAGGAGCAGAAAGCCGCGGGCATCCGTCCCGGACTCGTCCGCATGTCCGTCGGCTACACGGGCAGCCTCGAGCAGCGGTGGCGCCAGCTCGAGGACGCGATCGAGAGCCTGGAGCTGGCGCGGCAGCCGGTCTAGCGCCTAGTCGACGTCCCCGTCTTCGTCGCGCTCGCGGCGCGCCATGTCTTCGGGCGGAAGCTGGCTCCTCGTCCAGTCGCGCAGGGTCGCGCGATCGGCGTCCGACAGGCGCGCGTCCTGGTGGATGAGGGTGTACTTCTTCAGGGGCATCTCGCCCTTCTCCACTTCCTCCCAGGTCTCTTCCAGCAGATGCAGCTTGTCGTCGTCGGAGAGCGCGCCCCACTCCGAGTAGTTCACACCGGAACGCCCTTCCTTCACGTCGTGCACGACCAGCCACGAGATCGGGGCGATCCGGCTGTAGGCCGGCCACACGGTCTCGTTGGAATGACAGTCGTAACAGGACCGCTGCAGCACGGCCATGACCTCGGGCGGCGCCTGGATTTCCTGGCCGACCGGCGGATTCGTGCGCTGGACCGGGACGAACTGGGCCAGGACCAGGAACCCGACGAGCGCCAGCCCGCCGACCTTCAGCCACTTCTTCAGCTTCTCGCGCGACATGCTCATCCGGTCACTTCCTCGGCGGTCGGGGTCTCGACTTCGACGTCGACGTCGACTTGAATTCCCTTGCGGACACTCTCGGTCACGAGGCAGAAGTCCTCGAACAGGTCGAGGCAGCGGGCCATCCGCGCCTGTTCGTCGTCCGGGACCTCGGCATGCAGCGTAACCCCGATGTCATGAACACGCAGGCGACCGGCCTCGTTGCGGCCGAGCGTCGTCCGCACGTCCACGCGCATCCCCTGCACCGGGATCCGCGCCTTGCGCAGGCAGAACAGCGCGCTCGAGGCCAGGCAGTTCCCGACGGCCGCGGCCAGCAACCGGGCGGCGTTCGGACCTTCGCCGCCCCCGAGGGGCTCCGGCTCGTCCATGTGCAGCGCCGGCACGTCGGGGAGGTTGAAGTCGACGTCGAAGCGATACTCGTCCTCGAGGCGCAGCGAGATGTCGAAGACCTGCTCGCTCATGGGGTCTCTCCTTCCGTGGTCGAAGCGTCGGGCGCGGCGGCGCCGGCCGGGCAACCGGTCCCGGAGCCGTCCATGAGACGCATACCCCGACCCTGTCCCGATTGAGCCGCCTGGCCGTTTCCGCCCATCCGCCCCATCCCGCCGCCCATTCCGCCCATCGCCGGCATCGGGGGGGGATCCTCGCCGCGGTCGATCGCCTCCAGCCCCTCCTGGATCGCGGTCATGTGGAAGGCCATCCGGCGCATGTGCTCGACCATCCGGGCCTGCATCTGCTCGAGGCGCTGGCGTTCGGTCGCCGGCGACGCGCTGGCGCCGCCCTGCATGCGGCCCTGCATGGCCGAGCCATTTCCCATTCTCCCCTGCATGCCCTGGCCGTCACACGTACCCTGGCCGCGCTGCATACCCGTACCCTGGCCGCGCTGCATGCCCATGGCCTGGCCACGCTGGCCGGCCTGCTCCATCCGACAGGTACCTTCCATCGGGCAGCTCGCGGACGGCGGCATGCTCGTCTCTACGGTCGCCGACTCGCCCGACGACGACGCGCCACGCTGCGCGAGACCCGTCGCCGGCGTCAGCATCAACGCGAGCGCCGCCGCCAGGCTGATTCCCTTCATCGTGTTGCTCATCGTTCCTCCCCTGCCCGCCCTCCGGCGGAAGCTGTATGGCTGACCGGACTCAGTTCATGATCGGAATCGACCAGCCGACGGATCCGCCGACGTCGGCGGCGGAGTCGGTGAGGCCGAAGCGCAGGCCGAAGCGCAACGATCGGCCGCTGATCGAGTTGACGTACAGGTCTCCGCCCACGGAGACGGGAGGATCGATGCCGTCGATCATCGGTGTCGATCCCCACAGTGACAGCGACCAGCCGAGCGATCCCTCGCCGAACGGACCACCGAGGGAGGCCCCATAGGCGAGGATGTCGTCGAGCTCCAGGTCCGGCATGTCGCCGAGGCTCCACCACGTCGCGTCGACGAGTACGTAGAGCCGACCCGCCGCGAACGACGCGCCGCCGCCGATGCCGACGTCCCACTCGCCGGTCCCGATCCCCGACTCGGCGCTGCGAAGGGGGGCCTTGGCCGACACCCCGAACCGTACCGAGGTCAGGACGGCGGACGAGGTCGCCAGCTCCACACCGGCACCGAGCAACGGATCGGCGAGCTCGAGGGTCAGCGAGCCCGGCTGTTCGATCTGGATGAGATTGGCGGAATCGCCGACCATGCTGGACATCGTTCCGGTGCCGCTGCCCATGCCGGTGCCCGTGCCGGAACCGCGACTCGAGACGTCGCCCGAGTGCCGAGGCCCGCCGGTCGGAACCGGGAGGCCGGCGACTCGCGTCACCACATCGCTGTTCTGGAGCACGAAGGGCATGCTGGCGTCGAGCCGGAGGGCTCCCAGCCGGGCGTACAGGCCATTGGAGATCCACACGGAGGTCGTCGTCTCCGTGAAGTAGTAGTCACCGCTCGTGAGATCGGCCGACCCGCCCCAGGTCAGCTCCTGGGCGCCGGCCGGCGCGACCGTCACGAGCCAGAGAACGATGCCGAGTCCCGGAATCGCCGGCCGGAAGCCGGCGGCCCGGGACTCACGCCGGGTCTTCACGAGTCCTTCTCGCCGAGCAGACCCAGCCGATGCTGCATGCGCTCCAGCGCCTGCACGCTCTGCTCCATCCGCTGCTCCATCTGCCGATACTGCTCACGGAGCCGATTGGCTTCCTGCTGGAGCTGTTCGTCGTTCTGGAACAGGCGGTTCTGGACCATCTCCTCCAGCCGATTCGCGGACCGTTCCATGTTCCGCGTCATCGAGCCGAGGTCGGTGCACATCTCGCGCAGGGCCTGTTGCTCGCGCAGCCGGGTCTGGTCGCGGGTGCGGTCCATCGCCCGGGTGAGGTCGCCATCGACCCGCTGGATGCGCTCGCGCAGCTGCACCATGTGCTGCTGCATCTGGGCCATCTGCTGCTGGATGCGCTGTTGCTGCTGCAGCTGCTGCTGTTGTTGCTGCTGCTGCGTCACCGGCCGCTGGGGCGGCCGCGTATCATCCTGCGCCTGCGCCGGCACCGCGCTCAACGCGAGCGCCGCCGCGGCCAGCAAGGCACCGAATTTCCTGTACGACATCATCGCCTCCCATGGGTGCACGTGTCGGCGGGCGGAGGCTCCACTCCTTCGGTGGAATCACCCTCGTCCGCCATCCTGTAGGTGCCACGGGAGGGCCGGGAGGTTTCAGCGGGAGGAGAGCGCCTCGTCGAGCGCCGAGCGCACGTCGTCGGGCATCCGGGCGCCGCCGAGCGAGCGGCAGATGCTGCGGCCGAGATCCAGCGACGCGAACACGGAGCGGCAGCGTTCGCACAGCTCCGCGTCGGCGAGCGGGAAGGCGCGGTCGCGGTCCATCGACTCCTGCTTGGCGCGCAGAAGGGCGAGGCACTCCTCGCGGGCGTGGTCGGGCGCGGCGCCGGATCGCCGCGGGAGCACTTCCGTGAGTTCCTGGCGGACCTTGAGGCGCGCGCGGTGCAGCCGCGTCTTCACCGTCGCGGGCTTCACGTCGAGCGTCTCGGCGATCTCGGCCACCGAGAAGTCCGCCATCTCCTTGAGCACGAACGGCAACCGGAAATCGAGCGGCAACCCGGTGACGGCGCGCAGCACCGCCTCGGTGGCCTCGCGGCGAACGGCGTCCGCCTCGGGATCGTCGTCCGCGGGAAGCTGGATCACCCCCTCGTCGCCCGACGGAAGGACGCGCTGAATCGGCTCCATCCGGCGCGGCTCCCCGGCGCGGCGGCGCTGCATCCGCCGGCAGGCTCGAGTGGCGATGGTGTAGAGCCAGGTCGACGGCTTCGACCGACCCTCGAAGCTGTCCCACGATTTCAACGCCCGAAGAAACGTCTCCTGGACCAGATCGTCGGCATTGTCGGGATTGTCGCACAGGTTGCGCCCCAGCGCGTAGATCCGGTCCCCGTGGCTCTCGAGGAGGCGGGGGATCGCATGGGCGGCGTCGGTCGGCGGCGCGGGTTCGGTCAACAGGACCTCGTGAGTCTGGCGTCTCGCTTCGAATCGTCTTCTACATATCGATTCTCCGGCGCCCGTGGTTCCCGACGCAATGTGTGTCCCGACTGACGTTTCGTCCCGTGTCGTCTGCGACGTGTGGGACGATATCTCCCTCCACCCCGGCCACCACCAGTGCGGACCCCATGCGACTTCCTCGTCAACTGATGTATTGGCAACAGGTTGGCAACTCCGCGATCGGCCGGGCCATGCGGCTCGGCCGGTGGTCGCGGTCGGCATGTCTCCTGCCCCCGCAAGGGGGTGGAGCGCATCCCTTCAACCGGAGAGAACCGTGGCAGCTACGACGGCGTCGATGTCGGCCGACCAGGCGATTCCAGCCCTCTATGCGGATCAGCAGGACATGATCTTCCAGCTCGGGCTCCACATGCTCGGGGGCAACAGCGAGGACGCGTGGGATCTCGTGCAGGAGACCTTCCTGCGCGCGTACGAGGCCTGGGAGAGCTTCGAAGGCCGCGCGCAGCCTTCCACCTGGCTGTACACGATCGCCCGCAGGACCGCCTTGCGCATGCGCCGCCGCCGGGCCGGACAGCCCGCCCACATGGAGCCGCTCTCCGAAGAACTCTGCGCGTGCAGCGTATTCGACGGCCCCGGGGCCGAGACCGACCCGCTCGACGCCCTGATCGCCGAGGAGGAACAGCAACGACTGCACGAGGCGCTCGCCATGCTGCCGACCCGCTACCGTCTCCCCGTGTCGTTGAAAGAGCTCGGGGGGCTGTCGGTAGAAGACGTGGCGGACGTGCTCGAGCTCAAGCAGGGCACGGTCAAGTCGCGTCTCCACCGGGGCCGTAACGTCCTCGCCAACCTGCTCGAACTCCCGTCGACGCCCGGTCCGGCTCCGTCGCAGCTCACCTGTGCTTGAATCCGGTCTGGCCGGCCGCTGAGCTTCGGTGTATATTCGGCGCCTACCCACGACCCGGGAGGTGCCGATGCGCAGGGTCTATCGACGCGAACTCGACGACGCCACCGAAGCAGCGCTGCGCGAGCTCCGCACCATACCCGGCGTCGGCGAGGCGACGAGCGCCGATCTGCTCGACCTCGGGATCCGCTCGATCGATGAGCTGGCCACGCGCCACCCCCGGGATCTCTACGACGAGCTGTGCGACATCCAGCACACGCGCCTCGATCCGTGCGTCCTTTACGTCTTCCGCTGCGCCGTGTATTTCGCCTCGACCGAGACGCCGGAACCCGAGCTGACGAAGTGGTGGAACTGGAAGGATCGCGAGTGGCCACCGGCCGCCGCGGGCGCCTGACTGGAGTCCCCGCTACCCCACCCGGACGTCCGCGCGATTTTCCATTCCGGTCCCACACCCCGTATGTTAGGAGGTCGGAGCCGGCCGGAAGATACGTGGCGGTTCCTCGAACGACCTTTCCGACCCCCCAATTTGCAGGAGATGACATGCGTATCAGGACTTTCGCTCCCCTGGCCGTGCTGTTCGTGGGCCTGACGGTCCTCGGATGCCAGACGGCCGACGAAGGCTCGATGGACGAGGCGACGACCGAGCAGCCGGCTGCCGAGCAGATGAACGACGGTGCGATGGAGAACGGTGCCGCGGCGACGGACAGCACGATGGCCGACACCACGGAATCGGGCGCCATGGAGGAAGAGGGCGGAGCGATGGAGGAGTAACTCTCCTACCAGCGAAACGTCGAGTGGCGGGCGGCCGGGAGGCCGTCCGCCATTTTTTTGCCCGGTACGGGTCGCGTCAGGCCAGCACCATGAAGGCGATGCCTACCAGAACGAGCCCGTGCAGGAGCTGGTCGACGCCCATCACCCACCAGAACGGGTTCGTATGCATGTCCCCGAGCGACGGGACACGAATGCCGAGCCTGGCCTTGGACAGGTCGATCAGGAAATGGGTCACGAGCTCGAAACCGACCGCCAGGGCGAGCACCGTGAGCGACGGCCGGACGACGATGAGCAGCGCGACCCCGACGAGCGCTCCGTGGATCGCCGCGTGCATGCCGATTAACCACGCGGGACGGCCCCTGGCTTTCGCCTCGCGCATGCGCTCGGTAGCGAGCGGCGTGAAATCGCCCAGGTCGTGGGCCACCAGCAGGGCCACGAGGAGCCACGCCCCCGTGGCGGTCATTCGGCCGCCTCCGGGGCGAGAATGTCCGGGTTGGGTGCGACGTTCTCGAGGAAGGAACGCCGGAGACCTTCGTCCTCGATCCAGCCGGCCGTCTTGCGGATGATCTCGCGCGCCCGCTCGCGGCTGGCTTCCGCCTCGGCCTCATACCCCAGAGCGGCCAGCACGCGGGAGCGCGTGTAGTAGACGACTTCGTCGGGCCCCTGGATGTCCCCGTGCCGCTCCAGCAGGTCGATCGCTCGCATGCTGTGGGCGTCGGCCGTCGCCAGGTCCGCTTCACCGAGCGCCACCTCGGCAAGCCGCGTCAGACCGAAGACCTCGATGTCCACGAGACCGCTCCGGGCCGCCACCTGCCGCGCCGCCTGCACGGCTTCGGCGGCCGCGGCGCCGGATTCGAGCTCGCCGAGCGACAGCCACGCATGCGCCTCGAGCGCGGGTCGCTGCAACCGCGCGGCGACGTCGAGCACCTCTCGCAGCAAGAGCCTCGCCTCGTCGGTCCGCCCCGCGGCGCCGATCGTCCGGGCGCGGGCGAGCCGCGCTTCGGCGAGCGCGCTCGGCGAGCCGCAGCTGCGCGCCATCTCCTCGGCGCGCGAGGCCGTCTCCTCGGCGTCGCCGAAGCGCCCCAGCCACCGGAACGCCGTCGCGCGGTTCGCCAGGGCGACCGCCTGCCCCGGCCGGTGCCGGATCTCGGAGTAGATCCCGAGCGCCTGGTCGAAATAGTCGAGGGCGCGCGTGAAGTTTCCGAAGTCCACTTCGGCGAGGCCCAGGGCGCGCAGGATCTCCGCCTCCCCGAGCCGGTCGCCGGCCCGACGCTCCAGGGGCAGCGCCGCCCGGTAGTGGCCGAGCGCCGCCTCGTACTCGCCCCACAGGTGCGACACGCGGCCCAGCAGACGGAGCGCATCCGCCGCGGCCGAGCCGTCGTCCAGCTCCCGGAAGGTGCCGAGCGCCATCTGGCCGAGACGCCGCGCTTCCTCCAGGTCGCCCACGTCGAGAAATCGACGGGCCCGCCGATACGTCGCCTCGGCCGTGGTCCATCGATCGCCCTGCAGCTCTCCGAGCTTCGCCATGCGGCCGATCGCCGCCAGCCGACGCTCGTCGTCGTCCAGCGCGGTGGCGATGTCCTCGGCCAGGCCGTTGAGCCGCACCTGGTCCGCCAGCTCGTCGGCCACGGCGAGCGCCCGGTCGATCAGGCCCTCCGCGTCGAGCAGCGCCCCGCGCTCCCACGCGTTGGCCGCCGCCTTCTCCAGGTACGGGACGGCGCGCGCCGGCTCCGCCGAACGTTCGAAGTGGTAGGCGATCCAGTGGTCGTACTCGCCGGTCTCCCGCCCCGGAAGCTTCTCGAACCACGACGCCACCGTCGTGTGCAGTTCCGCCCGCACCCGGTGGAGCAGACCTTCGTACGCGACCTCCTGCAGAAGGAGGTGCTCGAACGCGTATTCGGTCTCCCCGGCCACCGACGAACTCGGCTGAGTGCGAACGAGCGACGCCTCGACGAGCGCTTCCATCTCGCGCTCCACCGGGCGCTGCACGAGCGCGTCGCCCACGACGCTGGACCAGAAATGCCGGCCCACGATGGCTGCGTACTGCAGGACCTTCCGGGAATTCGGCTCGAGCCCGTCGATCCGGGTGGTGATCACGCTGTCGATCGAGTCCGGGATCTCGAAGTCGCGGTAGTTCCCGGCCACGTGCCAGGTCTCGTCGTCGCGGACGATGATCCCCCCGGCCGTCATGGCCTTGACGATCTCCTCGATGAACAGCGGATTGCCGCCGGACTGCGCATGAACGAGCTCGAGGAGGTCGCGCGGCAGCTCGTGCGCCCCGAGAACCGCCTCGATCAGCTCCACCGTCTCGGCGGCGGCCAGGGGCTCGAGCTCGATCCGCCGCTCCTGGGCCTCTATGAGCCGCGCGACGTCCCGCTCCGCCGGCAGCGGTGGACGCGAGATCAGCACGAGCAGGAACGCGCCGCGCAACTCGAGCTCCGAGATCGAGCGCAGGAAGTCGAGTGTCGTGCGGTCCGCCCAGTGGAGATCCTCGAGAACGAGCAGCGTCGGCTGACGAACGCCCTCTTCGAGGGCGCGCGCCACGGCGCTCACCATCCACTCGTGGCGTTCCGCGGGTGGAAGTCCTTCGAAGCGCTGCAGGTCCGACACCGGGCTGCCGAGGACGGCGCCCAGGCCGGCTCGCTCGTCCTCGGACCACGAGGTCGGCCCCTTCGCCGTGATCGCGGCGACGGCCTCCGGCGCGGACCGCTCCCCGCCCACGTCGTGCAGGTCCCTGATGAGCTCGGCCACGGGCTCCCAGGGCGTCGAGCTGGCGTACGGGAACGAGCGCCCCCGCACCACGGCGGTCTCGGGCAGGCCCTCGCTGGCCGTCAGTTCGGCCACCAGCCGGGACTTCCCGATCCCGGCGGCGCCGAGTAGCAGGACCGTCTCGGGCCGCTCTTCCTCCACCACGCGCTCCCAGGCTTCGCGCAGGGTCTCCAGGAGCTTCCGCCGGCCGATCATCGGCGTGTCGGTGTCGGCGAAGCCTCGAATCTTCCCGCGCACCGCGAGCTGTCCGACGACCGGCCAGGCGCGCACCGGCTCGCTTCGGCCCTTCAGCTCCAGCAGGCGCGCCTCGCCGAACTCGAACAGGTGGCGGGTCAGCTCGTAGGTCGAGGCCCCGACGAGGATGGCGCCCGGTTCGCACATGCCCTGCAGCCGCGCCGCCACGTTCACCGTGTCACCGATCGCCGTGTAGTCCCAGGCGCCGCCGCTCGCGAACACGCCGGTCACGACACTCCCCGTGTTCACGCCGATGGTCAGGCGCGGCCGGTATCTTCCGACCCCCGCCTCCTCCGCCCGATCGATGATCTCTTTCTCCCTGAACGCGGCCTGCATGTCGAGGGCGGCGCGCACCGCTCGCTCCGGCTCGTTCTCGTAGGCGACCGGCGCTCCGAACAGTGCCATCACGCAGTCGCCGATGAACTTGTCGACGTGGCCGCCCCAGCGGACCACGGCCTCGCACAGGGGATCGAGCCAGATGGTGATCAGCGAGTGTACCTGCTCGGCGTCGAGTCTCTCGCTCAGGCCCGTGAAGCCCGACAGGTCGGCGAACAGGACCGTGATGGTGCGGCGCTCGGCCATCGTCCAGGCGAGGTGCGCGCCGCAGTGGAAGCAGAACTGGGCATGCGCGGGGTTCTCGGTGCCGCAGGCGGAGCATTCGAGACCGCGAACACCGCCGTTCGACTCAGAAGTCATGGAGATATCGGGCGCGGCCGGGCGATCGCGCACATCGTGGACGTGAAAAAACGCGCGGGGCGGAAAGCTCCGCCCCGCGCGCTACCGAAGCTACGACCGACTCGTGGTCAGCTGGGCGTCGACTTGCGGGCCACGGCGCGGCGAGCCATCGCCTTGCGCGGCATCGTCCGCTCTTCCAGCTCTTCGGCGCTGAGCTCGATGGCGCTCGCGTCCTTGCCCGTCGCGTTCTTGATCTGGGCCTTCTGCTCGTCGGTGAGAACGATGCGGACCGGCTCGTTGTTGCTCGACATGGTGTGACTCCCTGTGTGGGCGTGGGCGGGGCCGTGCGTCGGGCCACCATCCGGCGGAGATCCGTTCCCCGCCATCTCGACACGAAAGGTAGCCCCGGCGCCAGCGGGGGTGTTAGGACGACGGTCACGGCCGGAATGTGCCGTTTTCCCTGCGATCGCGTGACCTCCGTCGGAGCCGCGCCGTGACGGTCCGCGCGTGCCGCGAGTGACAGGTCCGACGCGATTCGTGTGACTTTCGTCACGTCCGTCAGTCGTCCCGCAGGACGAGCGCCGACAGCGGCAGGCGGATCACCCGGCCCTCGTCCGCCTCGAGCAGGTCGTCCTCGCGCAGGTCGGCCAGCAGGCGCGACACGACCTCGCGGCTGGTGCCAATCCGATTCGCCAGCTCCTTGTGCGTCGGCCGGGTGAAGGACACCTGGCCGCCGTCCGCTTCGCCCTCGGCATCCGCGATTTCGAGCAGGGCGGCGAGCAACCGGTCCCGCGTGTTCATCAGGGCGTGCTCCCCGATCTTCTGGCTCAGCTCCCGGACCTGGCGGGTCAGCTCGCGCACGAGAGCCCCACGGGCCCCGGCCGAGGCCTCCGTCCAGCGCACGAAGGCGCCGGCGCTGAACCTGGCGATCATCGAGCGCTCGAGCGTCACGGCGTGCGCCGGCTGCTCGCCGTCGTCGAACGCGGCCGTGATCCCGAACAGGCGGCCCGGGCCGAGGAGGGCGAGGATCACTTCGCGCCCCTCGTCGTTGGTCAGGATGACCTTGACCCGGCCGCTGACGACCAGGAACACGCTGCCGGCCGGATCGCCGCGGTACGAGAGGATGTTGTTGCG
>JASFRN010000023.1:0-31012 GCA_050114915.1 Gemmatimonadales bacterium
GCTCGACGAACGCGCCGTAGTTCGTGATCGATACGACGCGTCCCTTCACGCGGCTGCCGACCGGGTACTTCTCGGCGACGTCCTCCCACGGATACGCCTCGAGCTGTTTGAGGCCGAGCGAGATGCGCTCGCGGTCCCAATCGATGTCGAGAATCTTCACTTCCATCTCGTCGCCGATCGTCGTGACCTCCGACGGATGGCCGATTCGACCCCAGGACATGTCGGTGATGTGGAGCAGTCCGTCCATGCCGCCGAGGTCGATGAAGGCACCGAAATCGGTGATGTTCTTCACGACGCCCTTGCGGATCTGGCCGACTTCGAGCTCCTCCTTGAGCTGCTCGCGCTTCTCGGCGCGAATCTCCTCGAGGATCACGCGGCGGCTGACCACGATGTTCCGTCGGCGCTTGTTCAGCTTGAGGATCTTGAACTCGTACTCGTTGCCGATCAGCTCTTCGACGTTCGGCACGCGGCGGAGCGCGATCTGCGATCCCGGCAGGAACGCGTCGACGCCCATCAGGTCGACGGTCACGCCGCCCTTGATCTTCCGCTTGAGCGACCCCGGGACGGTCTCGTCGTTGTCGTAGGCGGACTTGATCTTCTCCCACACGCGGAGGAAGTCGGCCTTCTTCTTCGACAGGACGACGACGCCTTCCTGGTCCTCGAGGCTCTCGAGGAACACCTCGACCTCATCGCCCGGCTCGAGCTCTTCGGGGTTGCGGAACTCCTCGAGCGGCACCGCGCCCTCGGACTTGAACCCGACGTCGAGAATCACGGCGGTGTCGGTCTTGCGCAGGACGCTAGCCTTGACGATCTCGCCCTCGACGATGTCGCTGAGGGTGTCGTCGTACATCTCGAGCATCTCTTCGAACTCGGTGTCGGAGTACTCTCCGGCCTCGAGATCTTCGACGCTCAGGCCGCCGCCGGCCATTCCCGTCTCCGTCTCGGTGACGTGGGACGTCAGCGCTTCGCTGACGCTCTGCTGGCGCGGCGCCGCCTCGACGGCCACCTCCGCGTCACCGTCGTCGCCGTTGCTCGCTTCTTCGGCCCCGGTTTCGGGGGCCGCGGCGGCTTCGGGGGCGTCGGTGACTTCCGTGGCCTGGTCGGCCTGTGCTTCGGGTTCGGTGCCGGTCTCGGCGGTGTCCGTCCGGGTGGGGCTGGCGTCGGTTGAGGTTTGCTCGTTCATAATTGGAAGACTACTAACGGATTCGAGTTGAGGTTGACGTCGAAATAGCGACGCATGACAAGCGCGGGAAAGTAGGCGTGATGCGGGCTACCGTCAACCAGCGGTCGCAGTGCCGGCTCCGATGGACCGAACGGCGAGCTCGCCGGGGGATGCGATCAGGATGCGAAGTGCCTCGGCGCCGATCCATACGGCCAGGAACAGGCCGCTGAGCGACGGCAGCTCCGCGGCGCCCGGAACGTAGAGATGGATCCACTGCCACATCCACAGTCCGCCGGCCGCGCCACCGACGGCCCACCACAGACGCGGGGGATATCGGTCGCGACCGATCCACCACACCGCCGCGGGAATCGCGAGCGCGAGGGCGTCGTAGAACACCACGTACACGTTCGCGGCCACGAGGACGAGCACGAGCATCGCCACTTGGTCCGCCATGGATCGCGACCGGGTCCAGGCGACTAGGGCGCCGAAGCCGGCCAGCAGCTCGAGCCCGATCCACACGACCTGAGCCGCCACGGGCGACACCCTGCCCACTGTCGATCGTGAGAACGCCTCGAACGTGATGAGCTTGCGGAGCGGCTGGCCCGACGTCGTGTCGAGGAATCCCCGGATGACCTTCGGGGCCTCGGCGACGTACTCGCGCCACACGTCGAAACCCATGGGCAGCGTGGCGGCTGTCATGACGGCGCCCACGGCCGCCATCGCGCCGAGCTCGCGCCAGCGGCGGGTGAGCAGCAGCCACGCGATCACCACGATCGCCCAGTTCGGCTTCAGCCCCAGCACGCCGAGGAACACCCCGGCCGCATACGGCATGTCACGCGACGACGCCCACAGGGCGCCGGCCAGGGCGGCCGTCAGAAGGGCGGAGTGCTGGCCGGTTACGACCGTGCCGTTGAACGCCGCGGAGGCAACGACGAGGAGCGCGAGCGTCTGGAACCGTTCCGTCGACGTCGGCTGGAGCCCGCGCCGCAGGAAGTGGAGCGCCATGCCCGTCGCGGCGAAGATCTCGACCACTACGAGCGCATACGTCGAGGTCGGCGTCAGGTGGGACAGCAGCGCGTACGGGTAGAGCAGGTACGGCGGATACAGCCAGAAATAACCGGCGGCACACTGTCCGGCGTACAGCCCCCCGGCGCCACCGGTCCTGAACGCCCGGCCGGCGGCATACAGGCAGTACCAGTCGCGCCGCCACAACTCGGGCATCCCCGCCCGGCTGACCACGAACCCGATCCACAGACCGACCCCGGCGACGGCGAGCGCGGCCAACAACAGATGCAGGGCCCGCCGCGAGAGCGGTCTCCTGGTCATCGCTCCACGCGACGGGCGCGCCCGGGCGGCGCGGTCATGCCCCGACGACCGACCCTTCGTTGACCGAGGACCGGTGCGTCCGCACGGCCTCGGCCACCACCCACACCGTCAGCAGCCCGCCCACCACCGACGGCCAGCCCGGGCCGGGCGAGGCCAGGGCCCAGACCCACTGCGTGAGCCAGACGGTCAACGCAGCCCCGCCGGCCACCAGCCAGGGACCGCGGGGGGCACCGGCTCGACGCGCCCACCAGACGGCGGCCGGCACCGCCAGGACCAGCGCTTCGTAGAATTCGGCGTACACGTTGGCCGCGATCGCGGCCAGGACCGCGACGGCGATCTGATCGGACACCGACGTCGAGCGAAGCCAGACGAACAGCGCGGCGGAAAGAACGGCGACGTCGAGCGTCAGCCAGGCGACGGTCCCCGCGGTCGGCGAAAGAGCGCCGGCGGTCGAGCGAGCGAACGCCTCCACGGTGATCAGCTTGTGGGCGGGATACGTCATCCGGGAAACGTCGGAGTTCAGTAGCGTGCGCACGTGATCGGGGACGAGCGTCAAGTAGGTGTGCCAGGCATCGAACCCCATCGGAAGCGTCGACAGGATCATCAGGACACCGACTCCGGCCATCCCGGCGAGGGCCCGCCAGCGGCGCGTGACGAGAAGCCAGAGGACGAAGACGGCGGCCCAGTTCGGCTTGATCCCCATCAAACCCAGGAACGCCCCGGCCGCGAGGTCCCGGTCGCTCCTCATCGCCCACAACGCGCCCGCCGCGCCGAGAAGCAGGAGAGCGGAATGCTGCCCCACGACGAGCGTGGCCAGGAGTCCCGCGGATCCGACCACGAACATCACGATCGTGTCGATCGAGGCCACTTCGCGAAACGTCGACCGGAGGAAGCCGAGCCCGAGTGCGGTCGCCGCGGCGACTCCGGCCATCACGAGGAGATAGACCGAGAGAGGCGCCAGGCGGGAGGCCGCGGCCCACGGATACAGCATGTAGGGCGGGTACATCCAGAAGTAATTCTCGTTGCACGGACGGACGTACGTCTGCGAGGCGCCCTCCGCGAGGAAGGTCTTGCCGGCCGAGTAGAAGCAATACCAGTCCTTGTCCCACACGGTCAGATCGTGTCGCTCGATCCACACGTAGCCCAGCCACAGCGCGAACGCGCCCACGCCCAGGACGAGCAGGCCGACGTGAAGCGCGACACGAAGTCGCGACGAGCCCGCTCCGGACCTCACGGATCGGACTTTCTGCTCTCGTACAGCCTCACGATTTCGTCGACGACTTCCACCCGGCCCATTTCGGTGGTATCGATCTCGATCGCGTCGTCGGCTCGCGAGAGCGGCGCGATCTCGCGTCCCGCGTCGTGGCGGTCCCGCGCGGTCAGTCGCCGCGCCTCGGCGGCGATCGCTTCGGCCGGCGTCGCCTCCGCCCACTCGGAGAGGCGGCGGCGGGCCCGTTCGTCGGGACTCGCGGTCAGGTAAATCTTCAGAAACGCGTCGGGAAACACCACGGTGCCGATGTCCCGGCCGTCCGCCACCAGACTGGTCGCGGCCCCTGCCCTGCGCATCACGGCGTTCACGGCGTCACGGACCGCTCCGCGTTCCGCGACGGACGATACCCGGCCGGTGACGGCGGCCGACTGGAGCCATGCTCCCGGCCGCTCGCCTCCCATCCGGAGCGCGAACTCCGACCCCGTGGGCACCAGGTCGAGTTGCAGCGCGCCGACCCTGCGGTCGAAGTCCGGCGCCGTGTACCAGCCATCGCGCAACGCCGTCCAGGTGACGGCCCGGTAGAGCAGCCCGGAGTTGAGGTGCACGAAGCCGAGGCGGACGGCCACGTCGCGGGCGGTGCTGCTCTTTCCCGAAGCCGACGGGCCGTCGATCGCGATCACCCGTGGGGCCGCGCCACCTCCTTGCGCGGAACCGGCCGTGTCGGTGTTCACGGCGCCTCACCGGTCGCCCCGACCACCCGCAGCTTCTCGAGGTCGGCCCAGAATTCCGGGTAGGACACGCCGACACACGCAGGATCGTCGACCTCGATGGTCGCTCCGGGCACCTCGCCGAGGGCCCCGAACGCCATCGCGATCCTGTGGTCACCCCGCACCCGGACCCCGCCGGAAGGCGCGAACTCCGGACGCCCGTGCACGACGAGCTCGTCCGGCCCCGTCTCGGCCGGAACGCCCAGCGTCTCGAGCCCCTCGGCGAGAGCGGCCAGCCGGTCCGATTCCTTCACGCGCAGCTCGCCCACCCCCCGCAACCGCGTCGTCCCGACGGCGCGCGCCGCGAGCATCGCCAGCACCGGGAGCTCGTCGATCAGCCCCGGGATTCCATCGGGACCGAGATCGACGGCCGTGAGGACGCCGCTCCCGGGCCCGGCCGTGATCCATCCTACCGGCTCTCCGCCCCGCTCCCCGGCCAGCTCGATCTCGACCTCCGCGCCGAAGCGTTCGAGCGCCTCGAGATAGGCCGTGCGGGTTTCGTTCAGCAGGACGTCCTCGACGGTGACGGAGACGCCGGCCAGCACGCCGGCCGCGAGGAGAAACGCGGCCGACGAGGGATCTCCCGGAATCGCGAGGTCGGCGGCCCGCAGCGCTTCGCGACCGTCGGCCGGGAGCCGGAGGTGAGCGCCCCGTTCCTCGGGGCCGAATTCGATCGGCACCCCGAGATGGCGCAGGAGGCGTTCCGTGTGGTCCCGGGAGCGACCGGGCTCCCACATCTCGAACTCGACGCCGGCCGCGAGCGCGGCCAGGACGAGCGCGCTCTTCACCTGCGCGCTGGCGACGCGCGAGCGGTATCGCAGCACGCGCAGGTGACCGGAGGCCCGCGGCGCGAGACGGATCGGCAGCAGCTCCGGCTCCCCCTCGTAGGCGATCCTCGCGCCCATCGCCTGCAGGGGATACACGACGCGGTCCATCGGGCGGCGCCGGAGCGACGCGTCGCCGTCGACGGTGACTTCGAGGCCGAGACCGGCGAACAGGCCGGTGAGCAGACGGGCGCTCGTTCCGCTGTTGCCGCAATCGACGCTCCGGCCGGAGCGCCACGGACCTGGCGTCACGCGCGCCGTCGTCGATCCCGCGGGCCAGTCCACGTGGATGCCCACTTCGGCCAGGGCGGCCGCCGTGCTGCGCACGTCCGCCGCGTCGGGAAGGCCCGATACGGCCGAAGACTCCGGAGCCAGCGCGGCCACGATCAGGCTCCGGTGCGCCACCGACTTGTCGCCCGGGACACGCACCTCGAGTGGAGCGCTCACGCCTCCTCCTCGCGCAGGGGCACCTCGATCTCCATTCCGTCCTCGGCGGCCGTGACGCGCGAGAACGCCTTCTTCGCCTCGGCCACCATGAGGCGGGGCAACTCCGAGTACCGGGCGCTGAAGTGCGTGAGCACGAGGCGACGCACCCCGGCATCCGCGGCCACGCGGCCGGCCTCGCCGGCCGTCGAGTGCCGGGTCTCGCGGGCCCGCTCGGCTTCCTCGCGCGTGAACGTCGACTCGTGAATCAGCAGGTCCGCCCCGGCCGCCGCCTCGCGCGTTACGTCGCTCGGCCGGGTGTCGCCCGTGTAGACGACGGTTCGGCCGGGACGGGCCGGGCCGACCACGTCGGCCGCATGCACCACCCGCCCGTCGGAAAGCTCGACGTCCTCGCCCCGATGGAGCCGTCCGAACAGCGGCCCCTCGGGCACCCCCTCGGAGCGCGCCCGGTTCACGTCGAACCGGCCGAGCCGGTCGGGTTCGACGAGCGCATACCCGATCGAGTCGGCCGTATGGTCGGTTCGAAACGCCCGGATCGAGTATCCTTCGAAGCTCACGGCCTGACCGGGCTCCAGGCCCTCGACCCGAAGCGGGAAGGCGAGCCGGTCGCCGCCCACGAGAACCGCGGCCCGCACGTCCTCTTCCCGCCCGGCGGGACAGCGCACCACCAGCTCTTCCTCGCGTCCCTGCAGGCTCATCGTACGGAGCAGCCCGGGAAGTCCGAGATAATGGTCGGCGTGCAGGTGGGTGAGGAACACGGACCCGACGTTGAAGCCCACGCTGAACCGCATCATCTGCCGCTGGGTCCCTTCGCCGCAGTCGAGTAGATGCAGGTCGCCCGCCCGCTGGATGGCCAGCGAGGACACGCCGCGGCGCACGGTGGGCCGCGACGAAGACGTTCCGAGAAAGGTCAGCCTGAGCACGGCCGCAACCTACCCGTCGTGGATGGAGCGTCAACGTCGGCGGCGGCACGGGCCCTGCACGTACCTCCAATCGCCCGGGCCGTGCTGACCGCGGATTCGGGCCGTTCGCGCACAGAAACGTCATCCCGGGAACCCGGCGAACCATCGCGCGCCGGGGCGAAAGGCTCAAGCAACCGCAGAATGCAAGGCGACCGACCGCAGCAGGGCTACGATCTTCTCGCGCATCTTCGACGGCTGGAGACGCGGATCGCGCGCCTGCAGAAGCGCTGGCAGACCTTCCGGGCCGACCCGCGTCCCGAGCGGCTCGAGGAGTTCCGCCGTGCGTTCTCGAACACGGACCGGGCCCTCGGCGAGCTCGCGACCCGACTGGGGAGCGGTACCGCGGGGCACGGCGCCGAAACGCCGGCCGCCCCGGACATGGACAGCCTGTTTCGGGCCGATGCCCGCTCGGTCGTCGAGGCGGGCCGCAGTCTCGACCAGGCGCTGGCCGAGATCAGCCGGGCCTGGGGGTTCCTCCGGCGGGACCCCGATCCGGAGGGACTGGCGGGCCTGGCCGACCGCCTGGCTCGCGCCGAGGCGGCGGCAGGGGTCCTCGGCCGAGCCCTGCCGCCGGGCGGCGACCCACGCGGGGACGACGAGCGCCGGAGGTGGTCCGGGTCCCGCCATTCCGGGACCTCCAGCCTCGACGGCTTGATCGGCCGGATCCGCGACGATTGGCAGAATCTGCGGCGCGAACCCGCCCCCGACCGCGCGGGCATCTTGCGGAGCGAGCTCGCGGAAGCGCGCAAGCTGACCGAAGCGCTCCGAAGCCGCCTCGCCGCCTCCACCCCACCCGACGCCTCCGCGGCGCGCTACATGACCGGAATGGAAGACGCCGTTCGGTTCGCGCCCTACCGGGATGCCTTCACGGGGCTGTACAACCGTGAGGGCTTCGATGCGCTGGCCGGCGCCGAGCTGAAGCGATGCCGCCGATACGACCGGTCGTTCGGTCTGCTCTTGCTGGAGACCGAAGCGACCGACCTCGCCGAGCTGCGCGGGACGATCGGCACCCTGCAGTCGCTGCTCCGGGGCTACGACCTGGTCAGCCGGTACAGCGATCGTCGCCTGGCCGTGGGCCTGCCGGAAACCGACGGAGCCGAGACCCGGCGGATCGCCGCCCGCCTCCTGCGCGCACTGGAAGGTGAGAGTCGGCGGCCCGTGCGGCGCCTGTCGTACGCGCTCATGCCCGACGACGGGGCGACGCTGGCAGCCCTGCTCGAAGCCGCGGAGGGCGGCCTCGAGAGTTGATCAGCCGCGCTCAGTCTCCCGTGCCGCCACCATCCGGCGGCTCGGCCGCACGCGCCAGCGTCTCTCTCAGCACCTCGAGAGGAGCTGCCCCCACCAGCTTGTAGCGGCCGACGAGGAGAGTCGGCGTCGCATCGATCGCGTAGCGCGCCGCCTCCTGCTCCACGTCCTCGAGCGCCGACTCGTACCGGGCGTCCTCCAGCGCCGCCCCGAGCCCCTCGCGATCGAGCCCGACCTGCTCTCCCAGCTCGAGCAGGAGGTCGCGCGCCGCGATGTCGTGGCCCTGCTCGAACACGGCCCGGAAAAGCAGACGGTGGAAACGGTCGAACTCGGCCGGTCCACAGTCGCGGGCGAACTCGGCCGCCTGGAGCGCGAGCCGGGGATCCGGCGGCGAGGGCGGCGGACCAAGCGTCAGTCCGAGGGCTGCGGCGTCCCTGCGCAGGGAGGACAGGACATCGGAGGCGCTCTCGCCCGGTCCGGCGATCCCGCTCCAGTCACGCTCCACCTGGCCCGACGGCGGCGCCAACGGACGCCAGCCGAGGACGACGGGCGCCTCGGACGCGAGCACGTCGAGGCGGCCCTGGGCGATGAACGTGTGGGGACAGGCGTAGTGCCCGTAGAGGAAGATCCGTGTCGGCGCGATCGGTTCGTTCAGGTCAGGCCTCCCCGCCCGCCTCGACACGAAGCAGGTCGTCGAGCAGCCCGCGCAACCCGGAATCGTCCGGAAGGGGACCCGGCGGCCGGCCGGCGAGCGCTTCGCACCGCTCCGATCCGTCGAGCCGCAGGAACTGGATGCCGCAGAGGTCGGCCGACGCCTCTGCCGGCTCCGCCCAAGCGGGTCCGGTCTGCTGGACGAGCCACGGCTCGCCCTCGACCTCGATCACCGTTTCGGTCGCGGTGAGTGGCGCCGCGGTATCGTGCAGCGCGTCGATTTCCGCCACGTCCAGGTCCGCCAGGCGGCGGCCCTCGCGGAGCACCGCCCGCCGGCCCGAGGCCGGCCATACGACCAGCGTCAGTCCCGAACCCGACCGCAGCGCCTCCACGGCGCGTCGCTCGTCAGCCATAGCAGGCGTCCTCCTCGGCGGCCGGCACCGCGACCGCCGACTCGCGGCTGGCCAGCGCCGCCTCGGCCGCCGCGTCCACGTCCGCCTCGACCCCGGCTTCGATCTCCTCGAGCCTCCCACGGCTCACGCCACCGGTCCGTTCCGCAGGCAGCGCGAGGAGGATTTCCTCGTACAGGCCCACCGGGTCTCGACGGCCCCAGGCCGCGAACTGCTCGGCCGGGAAGGTCCGACGCGCCTCGGCGACGTCGTGCGTCGCGTGACCGCCCATCCGAAAGGTCTCGGCCGCGATCGCCACAGGTCCCCTGCCGGCGCGGCACTCCCGAACCGCGAGCACGGCGGCGGCATGCACGTCGAGCACGTTGTTGCCGTCGACGTCGTAGCAGGTCATCCCGTAGCCGCGCGCCCAGCCGCGAAATCCGTCCGGCCGATGGTGCTGATCGAGACGGGTCCCGAGTGCTACCTGGTTGTTCTGGAGGATGATCACGACAGGGAGCTTCATGACGGCCGCGAAATTCAGCGCCTCGTGGACCTCGCCGTGCTTCGTGGCCCCGTCCCCCACCCACGTCATCGCGACGCGGTCTTCGCCGCGGCGGCGGAACGCGAGGGCATAGCCGTTCATCACGCCGCACAGAGAGCCGACCGGGCTGACCGGGGCGACGATGCCGCGTCCGGGATCGCCGATGTGAAGGTCGCGTCCCCGGGTCGGGGCGTCGGAGGTGCCGAGGTAGCCCCGCAGCATGTCGGCCAGCGGCATCCCCATCTCCGCGCAGGCGCCCGCGTTCCGAATCATCGGTCCGACCACGTCGCCTTTCCACTCGCCCGCGGACCCGACGTGAGCGGAGCCACGCCGCAGCGCGTGGACGGCCCCGATCGTCACCGCTTCCTCGCCCGTTCCGAGCCACGCCTTGGAGATCACGCCCTGCCGCACCCAGCGCTGCAGCGCCACGTCGTGCAGGCGGAAGCGCAGCAGGCCGCGATACATCTCGAGAAGCTCATCGGGCCCCAGGGCGTCGAACACTCCGGCCCGGGCCGGGTCGGAGCGCACGGCGTCGAGGCAGGCAGCGACGAGCCCCGGTTCCGGGGTCCAGTCGACATATTCGGGCGGGTCGTAGGCCGGATAGCGGCGCAAGCTCGAAACTCCCTGGCGGTCGGTGATCGTACGGCTTCGAAGTTCGACGGCCGGCTTCGCTGTGGCGAAGTCGACGATCCGGCGCATATCGTAACGTACCGCTCGGCGTGCGACCATCGCCGGCGGCGGGGACCAACTCTCATCTCCAGCGGGGCGGGCGGCTTGAGCAACGCCGAGCAACATTCCGGGCTTCGGGTGCCGCCCGGTGCGATCCGCGTGGGGATCCTGGTGTTCATCGTGGCGAGCATCGCCGGCTTCGCCGCCCTGCTGCTCATCCAGGGCGATCTCGCCGGCAGCCTCGACGGTTTCCGGCGGTTCGATCCGATCTGGGCTCTGCCCTGCATCCTGCTCGCCGCCCTGGACTGGTTCGGTGGCGGCCTGCGGCTCTACCTCCTGACAGTTCCCCTCAAGGTCAAGCTCCCGTATGGCAAGTGCGTGACGACGGCGGGCGCCACCGCCGCTCTCGCCTCGCTCACGCCGTCGGGCACCGGGGGAGGCCCGGCGCAGCTGTATGGCCTCGTGCGCGAGGGCAACTCGCTCGGCCGGGCCCTCGCCTGCAACTTCGCGAGCGTCACGGTGAACCTGATGTTCCTCTCGCTGGCGGGTCTCGGCGCCTGGTTCTTCGGCGCCTCGTCCGGACTCGAGGGGATCCGGCTGCCGACCGGGGTATCGGCCGCCCGCCTGTTCGAATGGTCGGCCCTGGCGTTCGGCGTGATCGCGAGCATCGTCCTGCTCATCGCGCTCAGTCCGCGGTGGCCGCGCAAGGCCGTGCTGAAGCTGTTCGGCCGGCGGCCCGGCGTGCGGAAGGTCCTGCGGTTCCTGCAGGAGCTGCACGGAAGCATCGTCATTTACGCGCGCCGTGGGAAGCTCATCCTGCTGCTGACGGTCCTCGTCGACGTGATCCCGTTCGGCGCCCGTTTCGCGATGGGCTGGGCGGTGTTGATGGGATTCGGCGTGGATGCGCCCTTCTGGAACGTGTTCATGCTCCACGCCCTCCTCCACTTCCTGCTCTATTTCATGCCGACGCCCGGCGGATCCGGGGTCGGCGAGGTCCTCGCCCCGGCCTTCATGGCGCCGTTCCTCCCCTCGCAGCTTCTCATCGCCTACACGGCGGTCTGGCGGTTCTTTCTCACCTATCTC
The DNA here is from genome assembly GCA_050114915.1 of Gemmatimonadales bacterium. Lineage (GTDB taxonomy): Bacteria > Gemmatimonadota > Gemmatimonadetes > Palauibacterales > Palauibacteraceae > JARFPW01. The sequence goes on from JASFRN010000023.1 coordinate 11,274, forward strand.
ACGGTGCTGGGCGGTGGATTCGTCCTCTTCCGCTGGCTGGACCTCGATCGCCGGAAGCTCGAGGCCGTCAGCCAGGACTGAATCGGCTGGCGCCGGCCCTCCGATCGGCCCACATTCGGCGGTACACGCGGAAACGGCGCAACTGCCCGGCAGCGGGCCGACACGGAACCGAAAGAGTCAACCAATGACCCCACTGCATCGCCTGGCGGCCGTCGCCCTGCTCGTAACGGCCGGCGCATGTGCCGGCAGCGTTTACCTCCCCGCCGAACCCGGCGGCGCGAAGAACGACCTGAGCGGCCTCGACGTCCGCGAAGCGTGGCTCGCGGAGCATCCCGACACCCCGGACGACATCCGCGAGGCGATCCTCGAGGGCGTGTTCATCCCGGGCATGACGATCGAGCACCGCGACGTGATCACGAACCCGGACCGCCGTGGCCTCACGGGATACGGGTACTGGCGCTCGCGCGACCTGGCCGGCGAGACGCGCTACCAGTGGTTCGTCGCCTCCCAGCGCGAGCCCTTCGACGACGGCCGCGGGCGCGCCGTGTGTGAGCTCGTCTATCGTGACGCGAGGCTGAGCGACGTGCGCTACTGCGGGGGCGGCGAGGACGACGGCGGCGCCGACGACACGGGCGGCGACGGCTGACCGTCGGGCGGGGCGGTCCCCCCGCCCTGCCGCGCTTCACCCACAGTTTTCCGGGCAGCGGTGTCTCATCGGTCCACCACCGGCCGGGAGCGGCGCACGACAACCGTTGCCGAAGCCTGCACCGACTTCCGTGTCGGCCACCCCCCTCCCCGCGCCACCCGTTCCGCGCAGTTTGCAAGAGGTTTGCGGTTACGAGGCGGAACGCCCCTCGCGCACCCGACCGACCCAAAATTCTAAGTTACTACATTACATATACTTACAGGATATACGATTTCGTCGTGAGAACGGTACGGCCCTTGCGACTTCCGAGGGCGTCTGGAGTTCACGCCGTCCGTTGAGAAAGGCACGGCACGATTCCTTCGTGGATGTCGTAGTGCGAGATCCACGGTTCTCGAACGGCTCAGCCGGGAGAGAACGGGCACAAGCGAGGCCGGGCCGCAATGGGGCGTCCGGTTCTCAGAACGCGGATCGGAGGAGCGCTCCGGTTCCGAGAAGTTACCTCAACGGCCTTGGCCAGGAGGAACACCATGGTTCAGCTGTTCAACGCGCTCATGATTGACGAGTCGGGTCAGGACCTGGCGGAGTACGCCATCCTGATCGGCCTGATCGCTCTTGCGGTGATCGTGGCCGTCCGGCTGCTCGGGAACACGATTTCGAACGTCTTCAACGACATCGGATCGACCCTGAGCACGGCTGGTATTCCCAGCTAAAGCGCAGTACGCGGATGGGCCCGTCCGGGAAACCGGGCGGGCCCGAACCCGCCAGAGTGCTGGTGCCCGGCGCGACGGCGGTTTGACAATCGATAACCTGGACGAGTCACCCGAGGACTGTCTGTGGATCTCATCGCTGTTGGATTGGTGACGATGTTGGGAGTCGCCGTGGCGACCGATGTCGGGATGCGGAAGATTCCGAATCTCGTGACGGTCGGCGGCTTCGGATTCGCCCTCTTCGTGAGAGGGTTGACCGGAGTCGAGCCGCTGGTCGCCGGACTCCTGGGAGCGGGGCTTGGCTTTCTGCTCACGTTTCCCCTTTTCGCCGCGGGCGGACTGGGGGGCGGAGACGTCAAGCTGCTCACCGCGGCGGGCGCCTTCCTGGGCCCCGGTCGGTTCATCGTCGCGTTCCTTGCAACGGCGATCATCGGTGCGATCATGGCGGTGATTACCGCGACGCGTCGACGAGCTCTCACCAGCACCCTCCTCGGAACGAAGGACCTCGCGGTCGGCGTGGCACAACGCGCGGTCCGGTCGCCGGTCAAGACGGAGCTGCCCTCGCTGGACAAGCCGGGCGGCATCCGGAATCCCTACGGCATCGCGATCGCCGCGGGGGCGCTGATCGGCCTCCTGTACTGACGGACCGAAGCACCGACAACCGGATTTCTGACGTACCGCCGGACAGGCGACGGGTCACCTCGCGCCTCGGCGTCGGCACAGACCGGCGCATCCGTACCCGAGCGGAAGTGAGAGGAACCGAGGAAAGGCAAAGGTAACTGGTCATGCGAAGCAGACGGCTCATCATCGTGCTGGTGCTCGCCCTGGTCTCCGGGCTGCTGGCGGGCTGGCTCGCGCTCAGGCTTCTGAGCAACGCCGGCGACTCCCGGATCCCCACGGCACAGGCGACTCCCGAGGAGATCGTCGTCGCGGCACGGGACCTCCCCCTGGGACGGGTCCTTACCGCCGAAGACGTGAAACTCGTGGGCTGGCCTGGAAACGCCGTGCCCGAGAACGCCGCCACGACCGTGGAGGAAGTCCTCGGTCGAGGGATCATCACGCCCGTGACCATGAACGAGCCTCTCCTGTCCGGGAAGATGGCCGTGAAGGAAGCGGGCGGCGGGCTGCCGATCGTGATCACCGAGGGGATGCGCGCGGTCTCCGTGCGGGTCAACGAGGTGATCCAGGTCGCCGGCTTCGTGATGCCCGGCACGCACGTCGACGTGTTCGTGACGATCGATCCGCCCGAGGGGCGGAGCGGCGGGCCGATCACGAAGCTCGTGCTCGAGAACGTCACCGTTCTCACGGCCAACCAGATCGTGCAGACCGGCCCGAACGGCGAGCCGGTCACCGCGACCGTGGTGACGCTGCTGGTGACGCCGGAAGACGCCGAGAAGCTGATCTTCGCGGCGAGCAAGGGGCAGATCCAGCTCGCGCTGCGGAATACGCTGGACCTGGACACCGTCACCACCGAGGGCGTGCAGGTGCGCGACCTCATTCCGGGCGCAGCGCGGCCGGCGCCGCGCCGTACCGTCCCGACCACGCGGCGCACGAACACCGGGATCGAGATCTACCGCGGTCCTGAGCGCGAAGTCGAAACTGTCGAAGGGGGCTTCTGATGAGCAGGGTTAGAATCTTCGGGCGCCTCCAGGCGCATGTGATCGTGCTCGCGCTGCTGCTGTGCGGCGCGGCTCCCCTCGCGGCGCAGGACGCGACGCAGACGGGCGACCTCGACCTGGCCACGGGCGGCCAGAGCGTGATCGAAACCCCGGCGACGGTCGTCCGCGTGGCGATCGCCGATCCCACCATCATCGACGTGTTGCCGGTGTCGGCGAACGAGATCGTGGTGAACGGCAAGGCCGCCGGGACCACGAGCCTGCTCGTGTGGACGTCCGCCGGCCAGCGCTCCGCGTTCAACGTGCGGGTGTCGCCCGACGCGTCGAACCTGCAGTCGGACCTGCGGCGGCTCTTCCCCGGGGAGGACGTCTCGGTGACCACGAACGGCAAGTCGGTCGTCCTGACCGGCCAGGTGTCGAACTCCGGCGTCCGCGCGCGTATGATGAAGATGGCCGCGGCCAGCCTGGGCGACAGCTCTTCCGTGGTGAACGAGCTCGAGACCCCGCAGCCGGGCCAGATCCTGCTGAAGGTGCGGTTCGCGGAGGTCAGCCGCAGCGCGCTGGAGCGTGCCGGGCTGAACCTCCTCTACACGGGCAACGACGGCACCGTGATCGGTTCGACGACCGGGCGCCCGGCGCCGTTCTCCGGCGATCTCGGCGAGGGGGGCTCGCTCAGCACCCTGTCGGACGCCGTGAACCTGTTCACCTTTTCGCCGGACCTGAACCTTACGGCGCTGCTGACGGCGCTCGAGTCGAACGGCCTCTTCCGCTCGCTGGCCGAGCCGAACCTGATGGCGTCGCACGGCGTCGAGGCGTCGTTCCTGGCGGGCGGCGAGTTCCCGTATCCGGTGTTGCAGGGCGGTTCCAACAGCGGCGCCGTGTCGATCGTGTTCAAGGAGTTCGGGATCAAGCTGGACTTCACGCCGTACATCCAGCCGGGCGGAAACATCCGCCTGGTGGTGGCGCCCGAAGTATCGAGCCTCGACTTCGCGAACGGCCTGACGCTCAGCGGGTTCAACATCCCGTCGATCCTGACGCGCAAGGCTTCGACCGAGATCGAGCTCGGCGAGGGGCAGACGTTCGCCATCGCCGGCCTGATCGACAACAACATGGTTACCGACTACGACAAGGTGCCGGTGCTGGGCGACATCCCGATCCTCGGCAGCCTGTTCCGCTCGAAGGAGATCCGGCAGAACCGCAGCGAGCTGCTCGTGCTGGTGACGCCGTACATCGTGCAGCCGTCCGACGTGCCGCCCGAGGTGCCGCCCGGCGAGCCCGAGACGTGGAACTGGGAGCGGCACATGGACGGCCCGATGCCGAAGCCCGGCGAGGCGGGCCGCGTGCGCCAGCGCGAGAACCAGCAGCGGATGGACGCCGAGACGGGTGGAGATGCCGCCGGTGACGACGGCGCGATGGACGACGGCGGCACCGCGGATACCGACGAACTCTGAGAACCAACGAGCCAGAGAACCAATGAGCCCGGCGGCAGACATGGAAAAGCAGTCGATACGGACGGCGATCATCTCGACCGACGCGGACCTGAGGGGCATGGTTCGCAAGGTCGTCGGCGAGGACGACCTCGGAATCGAGGTCGGACTCGAGGTCGTGGTGCCGTTCCACGAGATCAACGACTCGCACCTCGAGCAGCTGCGGCAGCTCAACCCTGACCTGATCTTCCTCGACGTGGCCGAAGATCCGGTGATGGGGCTGAAGTTCGCCCAGTTCCTGGTCGAAGGGGCCCCCAACCGGCGCGTGGTCGGAATAGGCAACGACCTCACGCCGGACCTGCTGATGCAGGCGATGCAGGCGGGGGTGACCGAGTACCTGCCGAAACCGGTGACGCCGGACAAGGTCCAGGATTCGATCGACCGCCTCGCCCGCAAGTTCGGGCATCGCGGCGGCGAGGAGCGCAAGCGGGAGCCGGGCAAGCTGTACGCCTTCTTCAGCCCCAAGGGCGGCGCGGGCTCCACTTCCGTGGCGACGAACACGGCGGTGCAGCTGCACCTGCTCACGCGGAAGCGAGTGCTGCTGGTCGACCTCGACCTCGAGCTGGGCGAGACGGCCCTGCTGCTGGGCGTCGAGCCCCGGTTCAGCTTCGTCGACCTTGTGCGCAACTTCCACCGGGTCGATGCCGGGCTGCTGGCCTCGTACATCGAGCGCCACGATTCGGGTGTGGAGCTGCTGAGCGCCCCGTTCCACCCGGCCAAGGCCGAGACCGTGACGGGTGATCAGATCCGTCAGATCCTGCACTTCCTGAAGCAGCACTACGACTACGTGATCGTCGACAGCTCGAAGTCGTTCACCGCCCCGACGCTCGCGACGTTCGAGCAGGCCGACGCGGTGTTCCTCGTGACGAACGTGGATCTCCCGTCGCTGCGGAACATCACGCGGTGCCTGCCGCTGCTGGAGCGCATGGGATCCGTGAAGGGCGAGGACTGGCTGCGCATCCTGGTGAACCGCTACCAGCCCACGGATCCGATCAGCCTCAAGGAGATCGAGAAGACGCTCGGCATTCCGGTATACTGGACGCTGAGCAACGACTTCGAGGCGGTGATGAACTCGATCAACCAGGGCAAGCCGGTCGTCCTGTCCGACAAGTCGGCCTACGCGAAGGACCTGAAGGGGTTCGTCAACGCACTGACCGGCATCACGCCCAAGGGCGACGACGGCAAGGGTCTGCTCGAGGGCCTGGGCAAGGTGAAGAAGATCTTTAATCGGAGCAGTGCATGATGAACAGCGGAGCGAGAAACCCGAACGCCGCCGGTGGGCCGAGCTGGATGTCCACTTCTCCGCCGACGACGACGCCGAAGCCCGGTGCGCAGACCTCCGAAGAGACGGTCTCGAGCAGCGCGAGCGACCTGCAGGAGATCAAGGGGCGGATCCATCGTCAGCTCCTCGACCGCCTGAACCTGGCCAGCATCGAGACGCTCGAGCGCGACGAGGTCATCGGCGAGATCCGCAAGGTCGTGCACGAGCTGCTCACCCGGGAAGCCGTCCCGCTCAACCTGGACGAGCGCGAAGACCTGGTCGAGCAGATCCTCGACGAGATCTTCGGCCTCGGCCCGATCGAGCCGCTGCTCAAGGACCCGACGATCTCCGACATCCTGGTCAACACGAGCCGCCAGGTCTACATCGAGCGCAACGGAAAGCTCGAGATGACCGACGTCCGGTTCAAGGACGATCGCCACCTGATGCAGATCATCGATCGCATCGTCTCGGCGGTCGGCCGACGGATCGACGATTCGAGCCCGATGGTCGACGCCCGCCTGGCGGACGGCTCGCGTGTGAACGCGATCATTCCGCCGCTGGCGATCGACGGTCCGCACATGTCGATTCGTAAGTTCAAGCGCGACGTGCTCTCGGCCCCGGATCTCATGCGGTCGGGCACCCTGACGCCCGCCATGCTCGAGCTGCTGCAGGGGGCCGTGAAAGCGCGCCTTAACATCCTCATCTCCGGTGGAACGGGCGCCGGTAAGACGACGCTGCTCAACGTGCTGTCCGAGTCGATCCCGGCCAACGAACGGATCGTGACGATCGAGGACTCGGCCGAGCTCCAGCTCCGCCAGCCCCACGCCGTCCGGCTCGAAACGCGCACGGCGAACGTCGAGGGAACGGGCGCGGTTTCGCAGCGACTGCTCGTGATCAACGCCCTGCGTATGCGGCCCGACCGGATCATCATGGGTGAGTGCCGTGGCGCCGAGGCCGTGGACATGCTGCAGGCGATGAACACGGGCCACGACGGTTCGCTGACCACGCTGCACGCGAACACGCCGCGCGACGCCCTGGCCCGCCTCGAGACGATGATCTCGATGGCCGGCCTCAACCTCCCCGAGAAGGGGATGCGCCAGCAGATCGCCAGCGCGATCGACCTGATCGTCCAGGTCGGCCGCCTGTCCGACGGCCGCCGCAAGTTGATGTCGATTTCCGAGATCAGCGGCATGGAGGGCGAGGTGATCACGATGCAGGACATCTTCGTGTTCGAGCAGGAAGGCATCGCCGACGACGGACAGGTGATCGGAAACTTCCGGGCCACCGGCATCCGGCCGAAGTTCACGGACCGGCTGCGGGCGCACGGGATCGAGCTCCCGCCGTCCCTGTTCTCCAACATGGCCTGATCGGAGGGCTGACCGATGTTCGACGCACTCCCCGCGAACTGGCTTCCGGCGCTGCTGGTGTTCCTGGCCGCCGGCCTCGGCGTCGTCTCGATCGCGTTCCTGATCGAGACGGGCCGCGAGGTCAAGAAGCGCTCCGACTTCAAGAAGCAGCTGCGGGGTGTGACCCGCGAGAACGAGGGCATCCAGCGCAAACGCGAGGCCCTGTTCCGGGAATCGGGCCTGAACGAGATCACCTGGCTCGAGCCGGTCCTGCAGCACGTGCCCCAGATGGCCGACCTGCGGCTGCTGCTCGAGCAGGCCAACCTGCAATGGAGCGCCGGCACCTTCCTGGCCCTCACCGCCGGGATGGCCCTGTCGCTCGGCGCCAGCATCTTCGTGCTCACGGGCAGCGGCCTGTACGGCCTGGTGGCCGCCGCCGTCGGCTCGATGGGTCCGTACATGTACGTGCGCCGGTGCAAGCGGCGGCGGATCGAGGCGTTCGAAGAGGCGTTCCCCGAGGCGATCGATCTCCTCGCCCGCTCGATCCGGGCCGGACACGCGTTCAACACGGGCATGAAGGTGGTGGCGGAAGAGGCGCAGGAACCGGTACGCACCGAGTTCCGGACCGTGTTCGAAGAGCAGAAGTTCGGCCTGCCGCTCGAGGAGTCGCTCCTCGGACTGGCCGACCGGATCGACCTGGTCGACATCCGGATCTTCGTGACGGCGATTCTCGTGCAGCGCGACGTGGGCGGCAACCTGGCCGAGATCCTCGACAAGATCAGCTACACGATCCGCGAGCGCTTCATGATCCAGCGGCAGATCCGCGTCTACACGGCGCAGGGCCGCATGACCGGCTACCTGCTGGCCGTCCTTCCGCTGATCATGGGCGTCCTCATCTACATGTTGAACGCCGAGTACATGAGCATCCTGTTCGAGGAACCGATCGGCCGCCTGCTGATCGCGGGCGCGCTCGTTCTGCAGGTCATCGGGTTCTTCATCATCCGACGCATCGTGGACATCGAGGTGTAACGTGTTGATTCTCGTCGTAGCACTCACGGTGCTGACCGTCGTGCTGGGTGTGATCGCGGTGTCCGAATTCCTGCCGCAACGCGACCGCGCGATCACCCGCAAGCTGAGCGAGCTCGAAGAAATCGCCTCGCAGCGCACGATCGCGCAGAAGCGTCGCCGCCAGACGAAGCGTGAGCAGCTCGAGGTCTGGGTCCAGAACCTGGGCGAGCAGGTGTCACCCGACGAGGCGAGCGTCAGCAAGACGCGGCGCCGCCTGATCACGGCCGGCTTCCGCGACCCGAAGGCGGTGCCGCTGTTCTACGGCTTCCGGGTCATCGTACCGATCGCCGCCGTGTTCTTCTACATCCTGCTGCTGGCGCCGGCCCTCGAGATCTCGGGCGGCTTCCGGTACATGTTCTGGATGGGCGCGGCCGCGGTGTTCGGCTACGTGATGGTCAACAGCTTCCTGTCGCGCCGTGTCCGCCTGCGCAAGAAGGAAATGCAGAAGGCCCTGCCCGACACGCTCGACATGCTGGTCGTGTGCGTGGAGGCCGGTCTCGGCCTCAACCAGGCGATGCAGCGCGTCTCGGAGGAAGTCGAGCACATCAGCCCGATCATGTCGGAAGAGCTCGCGATCATGAACCTCGAGGTGCGGGCCGGGACGCCGCGCGAAGAGGCGCTGCGCAACCTGGGCGAACGCACCGACGTGAAAGACATCAAGGGCCTCGTGTCGATGCTCATCCAGACCGACCGGTTCGGCACGTCGATCGCCCAGGCGCTCCGCGTGCACTCCGACGACCTGCGCATGAAGCGCCGGCAACGGGCCGAAGAGGCCGCGGCGAAGACGACGATCAAGCTGGTGGTCCCGCTCGCGATCTTCGTGTTCCCGGCCATGTTCGTGGTGATTCTCGGGCCGGCGATTCTCACGATCCTCGACACCTTCGGCAGCATGTAAGCGGTTCGTGAAGACGCTGGAAGTGCGCAACGCGACCCGCGACGAGACACTCGCCGGCCGCGTGCGGTTGGCCGACGGCTGGTGGACCCGCCTGCGGGGAATGATGGGACGCCCCGAACCGGCGGAGGACGAGGGCATGCTCCTCGAACCCTGCCAATCGGTGCACATGTACTGGATGAAGTACCCGCTCGACGTCGCGTTCCTGGCGCCCGACGGGCGGATCGTGGCGACATATCACGGGCTCGCCCCGTCGCGCCGCTCGAAGTGGCACCGCGACGCCGATCGAGCCCTCGAACTCAGGGCGGGCCGGCTGGCCGCCACGCGGACAGAGGTGGGCGACCACGTCGAGCTGCGAAACGCTGGAGACGATCATGGAACCGATGGATAACGACAACGAGGGCTGGATCACGATGAGCCCGACCGACGCCGCCGAGGCGCCGGCCACGCCGTCGCAACGCCAGACGCAGTCGGCGCCCCCGATGCCCAAGACGCTCGAGGACACGGGGCTGTCGGAGTCGATGGTCGAGGACCTGGTGCTGAAGACGCTGTACAACGCCGGTTCCCGCACCGGCGACGAGCTGCGGCAGATGATCAAGCTGCCGTTCAGCCTGCTCGACGTGCACCTGCAGGACCTCCAGCAGCGCCGGCTGATCGAGCTCCGCGGTTCGGGAGCGCAGAGCCGGGCCGCCTATACTTTCGACCTCACCACGGAGGGCCGCTCGCGGGCTCGCGAGCTGTTCGAGCAGAACGGATACGTCGGCCCCGCCCCGGTGCCGCTCGAGGTGTACGCCGACTGGGTGAAGTCGCAGACGATCCAGGGGATCGTGGTCACGAAGGAAGGGATCAAGGACGGTTTCTCCCATCTCGTGTACGACGACGAGTTTCTCGACCAGCTCGGGCCCGCCATCAATTCGGGGCTGTCGCTGTTCCTGTATGGGCACTCCGGTAACGGTAAGACGACGATCGCCGAGGCGATCGCCGGAATGCTCGGCGGCGAAGTGTACCTGCCGTACGCGCTCGACGTCTCCGGGAACATCGTGGTCCTGTTCGACCCGGTGTACCACCACATCGTCGACGACGAGGCCGACGGCAACGGCGACCCGTTCGAGTCGAGCCCGTTGTTCAAGAGCGAGAGCCACGACGCCCGGTACGCGAAGATCAAGCGGCCGGTCGTCTTCGTCGGCGGCGAGATGACGCTCGACCAGATGGACCTCCAGTACGACCCGGACAGCCGGATCTACCAGGCGCCTCCGCACGTCAAGGCGAACGGCGGCGTGTTCATCATCGACGACTTCGGCCGTCAGCACGTGCGCCCGCGCGACCTGCTGAACCGCTGGATGGTGCCGCTCGAGAAGCGGATCGACTTCCTGGCGTTCAAGAACGGCTACAAGTTCCCGATCCCGTTCGACTGCATGGTGCTGTTCGCCACCAACCTCAACCCGCTCGAGCTGGTGGACGAGGCGTTCCTGCGCCGCATCCGCTACAAGATCATGGTGGAGAGCCCGAGCCGGGAGCAGTTCGACGAGATCTTCCGCCGGATGTGCGAGCGGCGCGACATCGTGTTCGATCGCTCGAAGGTCGACCAGATGTTCCGCAACTTCTACGGCCGGCTGCAGATCGCGCCGCGTGGCTGCCATCCGCGCGACGTCGTCGACACCCTGTGCAACATCGCCAAGTACCGGCACGTGGAGCCCGCCCTGACGACCGAGCTCGTCGACAGCGCCTGTCGCGCCTACTTCCTCGACATGCCCGGTGCGGGCGGTGTCGTGTCGGGCGCCGGCACGAACGTCGACGACTGACGGCGGTACCGGCGTCTCCGTGGCGGACACACGGCGGACGCGGAACGAAGCCAGCCCCTTGAGTCGGGGACCGGACGGACCCGGGACGGCCGGCGACGTGTCGCGGGCGCTGCGCGACAATGCGCCCTACGTCGCCGCCGTCGCGGCCTACGTGATCCCGGGCGCGATCGTGCTCGGACTCCTGGGCCATCCGGTTCCGTATTCCGTGGCGGAGATTTACCGCCAGCCCGTCGTCCTGACGGGCGTGTATCTCGCCGGCCTGCTCCTCTGGGCGATCGGCCGGGACGTCATCGTCGCCCGGCGAGACCCGTGGACGAAGTCGACCTGGAAGGCCCTGTTCCACCGCCGACTCGGGTGGCGGCGGGCTACGGGCACGCTGATCGTCCTGGCCACCCTGCCGGCGCTGCTGGACGTGATGCTGGGGTTTCGGCAGGCGCTCACGTTCATCAAGCCGTTCACGTACGACGCGGCCTTCATGCACATCGACGCGGCCCTGCACGGAGGCGTTCAGCCCTGGCGCCTGCTTCAGCCGGTCCTCGGGCATCCCCTGATGACGGTGATCGTGGACCGCACCTACGTATACGCCTGGTTCCTGTTCATGTGGACGGGCACGATCTGGCAGGCGGTCCACGGGCGGGAACCCGTGCGGCTGCAGTTCTTGCTCAGCTTCGTGCTGAGCTGGGCGCTCCTGGGTACGTTGGCGGCGGTCTCGCTCTCGTCGGCCGGCCCGGCGTTCTTCGGGAACGTGGTGAGCGGGCCCGACCCGTACGTCCCGCTCATGGCGTACCTGCAGTCGGTGAACGACTGGGTTCCGCTGCACGCCCTGGCGAACCAGGAGCGCCTCTGGCAGAGCTACCTCAGCTGGGGGGGCATCACGGCGATGCCGAGCATGCACCTGGCCATCACGACGATCGTCGCGCTCACGGCCATCCGCAGTCATCGCCGGCTGGCGTTCATCGCCATTCCCTGGTGGCTGATGATGATGCTCGGATCGATTCACCTCGGCTGGCACTACGCCATCGACAGCTATGCGGGTACGCTCGCCGCGGCGACCATCTGGTGGCTGTGCGGACGATTCTCCGACCGCTGGCACGCGCAGGGGTGGCAGGGTGTCGACCGGCCCGTGAGATTGGAGCCGAGGGAAGCGGGCGTCGGAATGCCGGGGCCCGCCGAGATTGCGCCGGGAGACGAGGTGGAAGCGTGAAGCGTACGATGAGGACAGGCATGCTGGCCTTCGGTTGGCTGCTGCTATCGGCGGCCGGATCGACGATGGCGGATGCTCAGAGCTCCTCCGAGCCAGAGCTGCCGACCATCGCGCGGCTCCAGTACGAAGGGGGCGGCGACTGGTATGCGAACCCGAGCAGTCTCCCGAACCTCCTCGAGGCGATAGCCGAGCGTACGAGCCTGCGCGTCCAGTCCCGCCCGGCGGAGGTCAGGCTCACCGATCCCGACCTCGGCGACTACCCGTATCTCTACGTCACCGGCCACGGCAACATCCACTTCACGGACGAAGAGCTCTTCCGGCTGCGGGAGTACCTGAGCGCGGGCGGCTTTCTGCACGTCGACGACAACTACGGGCTCGACGAGTCGTTTCGACGCGAGATCCGGCGCCTGTTCGACGATCGCGACCTGGTCGAGGTGCCGCTGGATCACGCCATCTACCACGTGTTCTACGACTTCCCCGGGGGGATCCCGAAGATCCACGAGCATGACGGAAAGCCCGCCCAGGGGTTCGGCATCTTCATCGACGGCCGGCTGGCCGTGTACTACAGCTACCAGAGCGACCTGGGGGACGGCTGGGAGGATCAGTCCGTCCACCACGACCCCCCCGAGCTCCACGAAGCGGCGCTCCGCATGGGGGTGAACCTGTTCCTGTACGCGATGTCGTCCACGCCGGCCGGATGACCATGGCAACCTCCATCGGCGTCGCGATCGCGGTCTACAACGAGCGGGAGAACCTCGACGAGCTCGTGCGCCGGCTCGGCGCCGTCCTCGACGACCTTCCCGGCGGACCGCACTCCGTGCTGTTCGTCGACGACGGCAGCAGCGACGGCACGCTCGATCGACTGCGGGAGCTCAGCGCCGCCGATCCACGCATATCGATGCTGTCGCTGTCGCGGAACTTCGGCCACCAGGCGGCGCTGACCGCGGCGCTCGATCACGTGGACGCGGATGCCGTCGTGTTGATGGACGGCGACCTGCAGGACGCCCCCGAGGCGATTCCGCGCTTTCTCGCGAAGTACGAAGAGGGGTTCGACGTGGTGTACGCGGTGCGCGTCGGACGCAAGGAAGGGCCGCTGCTGCGCGCCGCCTACCGGCTGTTCTACTGGATGATGGCGCGGCTGTCGTCCACGCCCCTGCCCCAGGGCTCCGGCGACTTCGGACTCCTGTCGCGCCGCGTCGTGCGGGCACTGCGCCTGCATCGTGAGCAGCATCGCTACATCCGCGGACTCCGGGCGCTCGTGGGCTTCCGACAGGTGGGCGTGGAGGTGGAGCGCGAGGCGCGACACGCCGGGACCTCGCGGTACGGGATCTCGGGACTGTTCAAGCTGGCCCTCGACGGACTGTTCGCGTTCTCCGTCGCGCCGATCCGGGCCGCGGCCGCCCTCGGCGGACTGGCGATCACCGGCTCCGTGCTCTACACACTGTACGTGCTCTGGGCCCGCCTCGTGCAGCACACGACGCCCCAGGGCTTCACCACGCTGATCATCGCGATGGTCTTCCTGGCCGGCGTGCAGCTCCTCTTCCTCGGCATCATCGGCGAGTACGTGGGACGCATCTACCAGGAAGCGAAGAACCGGCCGCTGTACCTGGTCGCCGAGCGGCACGGACGGGACCTGGAGGGGTCCCCCGCGGACGACGCCTGATGGATCCGGCCTACGCGGCGGTGTACGCGGAGCTCTACGCGCGGCACTGGTGGTGGCGGGCCCGAGAGCGCTTTCTGCTCGAGAAGCTCGAGGCGGCCCGAACGGCTCGCAGCTCCGACGAGCCTCTGCGCATTCTCGACGTGGGTTGTGGCGACGCCCTGTTCTTCGACGAGCTGTCCCGGTTCGGAGCCGTCGAGGGCATCGAGCCGGACGTGACGCTGTTGAGCGACGGGCCGTGGCGGTCGCACATCCATGAAGGCGTCCTCGACGCGGCGTGGGCGCGTGACCGGACGTTCGACTGGATCTTCATGCTGGACGTTTTGGAGCACGTGGAAGATCCGCTGCCGGTGCTTCGGGCCGCCAGGACCGCCCTCGCGCCGGACGGCCGACTGTTCGTTACGGTACCGGCGTTTCCGGCCCTGTGGACGAACCATGACGAGTTGAACCGCCATTTTCGGCGCTACACGACGCGCTCCCTCGAGGGAGAGCTGCGGGCGGCCGGCTTCCGGGTGCTCGAATCCCGCTACTTCTTCCACTGGCTGGCTCCGTTGAAGCTGATCGTGCGCCTCCTCGAGGTGTTTCGCACGCCGGAACCGACGCCGGAGACGGTGCCCGCGGCCCCGCTCAACCGGCTGGCGTACGCGGTCTCGCGCGCCGAGCAGCACCTGCCGGGCGCGTCGCATCTCCCGTTCGGCACCTCGGTGTACGCCTGCTGTCAACCAAACTGAGCTCTGAGCGATGAACTCTGCACGCCGCTGGCTGCTGCCGTCCTACGGCACGATCCTCGCCCTCGCCGCCCTCTCGGTCGCCCTGTTCCCGGGCGGCCCCGGGATGTTCGCACGGGACGGAGACGGCGCCCGGCACACCCGCGTCGGCCACGTGATCCTCGAGACGGGCGGCGTCCCGAAAGCCGACATCTTCTCCCACACGAAACCGGGCGAGCCGATCGTCCTCCACGAATGGCTCTCCGAGGTGGCGCTGGCGACGGCGGACACGCTGGCCGGCCTGCCGGGCATCGCGGTGCTGGCCTCGCTGCTGTTCACGATCGGCGTGCTGGGCATTTACAGGACGGCCGACGAGCTCGGCGCCCCGCGCCCCCTGGCACTGGCCGCCGGCGTGCTGGGCCTGTTTCTCGAGGCCGTGCATCTGCTGCCGAGACCGCACCTGTTCACGACGGCCTTCGCGGCGGTCTTCCTCATCGTCCTGGTGCGTTTCGCCCGCTCGGGACGGGCCTGGGCCCTGGCTCCCCTGCCCCTCCTGATGCCCGTCTGGGCGAATACTCACGGCGGCTTCCTGCTCGGCGTGACCCTGCTGGTCGCCTTTCTGATCGGAGCCCTGCTCGAGTCGCCCGAGTTCTCGACCGGCCGCCGCGCGGCGCGTCCCCTGGCGATCGTGCTCGTCCTCTGCCTCGTCGGCACCCTGCTCACCCCGGCCGGGACCCGGTTGTGGACCTACACCACGGGTCATCTGGGCGGGGACGACTTCCTGCTGGCGGTGACGCAGGAGTTCCAGTCGGTGGATTTCCACCAGGGATACGCGCGGCTGTTCCTGATCGCGCTGCTCGCCGGACCGGCACTGTGGATGACGGGGAGAGTCAGGGTGACCTGGCTGGGGGCCGGGCTATATCTCTTCTTCGCCAGCTCCGCGCTCTACGCGGCCCGAAACGTCGCCCTGTTCGGCCTCATCGTGCTGCCGTGGACCGCGATGTGGGCCACGCAGGCGCTCGAGGGTGGCGGAGAAGCGGCGAAGCGCGTCCTGGCGCGGCTGCGGGAGATGGATCGGGGCGATCGGACGCTCCGTCCATGGGCCTGGTCGGTGGCGTGGATCGGGCTGATCGCGGTGGCGCTCGGGCCGGCCTCCGACCGCTACCACTTCGATCGCCACCGGTTTCCGGTGGAGGCCGTGAGCCACTTCGACGAGATCGACACGTCGGGCCCGGTGTTCAACCAGCTCCGCTGGGGCGGCTATCTGCTCTACGAGCGCCCGGACGTACCGGTGTTCATCGACGGGCAGACCGACTTCTACGGCGAAGCGCTGGCGCGCGAGTACATCGCCGCTCTCCAGGGCCAACCGGAGTGGCGGGAAGTCCTCGACAGGTACGGGGTGCAGTGGACGCTGACCGGTCCGCGGCAGCCTCTCGTCCAGTTGCTGGAGCTGGATCCCGGCTGGTACAGGGAGTACGCCGATTCCACGGCCGTGATCTACCGGCGGCGCGCCGACTGAGGTCAGTGGCCCGACCAGAAGCGGTCGGTGGTCGGTCCGGGCGGCGCCGGAAGATCGAGGGTCAGTAGCACAGACCCGCGCACCGCCCCGGGAACGATCGCGTGCTCGCCGGCGCCCAGGCGGCGGACGTCCCCCGCGGCGAAAGGTGCGCCATCGAGCAGCACGGCGGCGCTCGTGTCATCGGCATGCAGCCGGTAATCGCCGGGAACGACGACGTCGAAGCTGATCGACGGCGCTGAACCGGCCGCCACCTCGATCCCGGCGACCATCAGGGCCCCGGCATAGGGCACGTAGTGTTCCGCCCAGAAGTCCTGAATCCGCTCGGGAAACACCTCCATGTCCCGCGATGCGACCATGAAGGCGACCTTCCGCTCGCGGAACTCGGCCATGAAGTCGTCGATCCGCTCCGGCGTCCAGTCGTGCAGCGTCGGTCCGAAGTACGCGGGAAACGGCGTCGGCCCGTCCTGGCAGAACAGCGCCTGCTTCGTGCTGAAGCCGGTCGCCGATGCCGGGAAGTTGTCGCGTACGAGGGCCATCGTCTGCTTCTGCACGTCGTTCGTCCGCCGCGCTTCCTGCAACCCGGCGTTCACCGCGGTACCGAGCAGGATGCCGGCGGCGACCAGGACGACCACCCGCTTCGTCCTCCCGAGCGACGCGCGCAGCAGCGGCATGCCGATCGCTGCCGCCACGGCCGGGAACAGGCCCAGCGTCATCCAGAAGTACGGAAGCGCTCCCGCGTGAAACGCCGCCACGACCAGCCCGGCGCCGAGCACGGCGAGGACCATTCCGGCATCGGCCCGGTGTGTGCGCCGTCGCCACAGCATGATCGGCGACAGCCACAGGACCAGCGCGGCGAGGCCCACCGGTACGATCAGACCCGGCAGCATGAGCAGGTAGTAGCCGTAGCCGACGTGCTCGCGGTAGAACGCGAACCAGTCGAGCTGTCCCCCGACGTTCGTGGGGGGAGCCGGTTGCATGAACAATGAGACCCCCGCCCGGAAGGCGAGCAGCGTCGCGATTCCGCCCGCAATGACCAGGACCACGCGGCCGACGTCGCGGCGCCAGCGGAACCGATCCGCGACGAGCGATTCCGCGATCGCGAGCACCCCGACGAGGCCGGCGACATACACCAGCTTCTGCGACGACGCGAATCCCAGCCCGAACAGAACCCCGGCCAGGGCCGCGAGCGGGATCCGCTCTCGCGAGGCGAGGAGCGCCATGCCTCCCAGGAGTCCGAACGCGATCGCCGGCTGATCGGACCGCACCTGGAGGGAGTAGTGGAGGAACGCGGGCGTCAGCGCGATCAGCGACACCCCCCAGAGGCTGTCGCGCCAGCGGGTCGACCGGCTCCGGAACAGCCCGCCGAGAAAGCCCCAGAGCCCCAGGAGGATCGCGGCCACGAAGGCCGTCCACACCAGGCGAGCCGTCAGCGCGGCGGACACCGCGTCCCGGCAACCATCGACGATCGGGAGCAACAGGAGTGTCGCGAGGCCCGGCCGTCCCCCGGCGATCAGGCGGCCCTCGACGAGGCTGTCGTGCGCCCGGGCGAGGAGGGCGAACTCGTCCCAGTTCACCTCCGTCCGGAAGATCCAGACGAGGTGAAGCAGGAGCCACAGTCCCACGCCCAGGAGGGCGGCGCGGCGCGCCTGCCGTTCGTTCACGAGACGTCCGGGCCCACGAGTCAGTAAGCTCCCCTGCCCCGCAGCACGGCTCCGGCCGTCCGCCCGAGAATGTAGAGATCGAGCCAGAGCGACCAGTTCCGGATGTAGTACTCGTCCCGCGCCTCCTGGTCCTCGAGGGACGAGTCGGCACGGCCGGAGATCTGCCACAATCCGCTGATTCCGGGGCGGACTTCCGCGCGAATGCGGCGGGTACCCTCGGACAGCGCCGCGAGGTGGTACTCGGGCAGCGGACGCGGCCCGACGAGGCTCATGTCGCCGAGGAGGACGGAGACGAGCTGGGGCGCCTCGTCGATGCTGAAGCGACGCAGGAACGTCCCGACGACCGGGACGACGCGCGGGTCGTCGACCAGCTTGAACTTATCCTCCCAGGCTTTCCGAGCCGTCGCGTCGGCGGCCAGGTGGGCTTCCAGGCGGCGCTCCGCGTCCACGTACATCGTGCGAATCTTCGGCATGCGGAATTCACGCCCGTGCAGGCCCTCCCGGGTCTGAAAGAAGAACAGCGGACCGCGGCTCGCCAGGCGCGTCGCGAGGATGGCCAGCAGGATCAACGGCGACGAGAGGATCAGCAGACTCGCCGACGCCAGAATGTCCAGCGCTCGTTTGACGAACCTGTTCTGCGGCAGCAGGAGGTTGTTCGCGTACTCGATGCAGAGCGCGCCGCCCAGGTTTCGAACCTGGAGACGCTCGACGCCCACGTCGGCGTACGAACGAAGCATCAGGACGTGGCGGAAGTGCTGGCGGAGCTCGTCGACGAGCGCCACGGGTGGCGTGGTTTCGGCGACGACGACCGCGGTCCAGATCCCACGCGACGTGATCTCCCGTGCCTGCCCCACCGACCCGATGACGGGGAGCCCCGCGACGTCGGCATCCCCGGCGCCACCGTTCGGATAGAGGATTCCGACGGGGCGATAGCCCGTGTTCCGTGCCCGCAGCAGCGCGGTCGCGGCCGGCTCCACTTCCCCGGGATCCGCCACGACGACGATCGGCTTGGCCCACCACGGCCAGCGTCGGGCGAACAGGAGGGCCCAGTAGCGGATGGCGGGGACGAGGACCAGGGACGCGGTGAAGGCCAGACCGAACGTCATGCGCGAATACTCGTGCGGGATCTTCAGCGCGAACACGGTCGCGGCCACGAAGGCGAAGCAGGACGTCGTGACGATCGTCAGGCGCCGGAGCGTCTCCACACCACCCAGGCCCAGTCCCGGGTAGAGTCCGAGCACGGCGTAACCCCCGGTGAACAACACCAGAAGGGGCGCGAGGGACAGGTACATGGAGACGGGCTGACCGTGCACCGGGCGAGCCCAGAGGAGGTATGCCAGGGCTACGCAGATCGAAAGGGCGAGCGCGTCGACGGCGAGCAGGTAGACGACCCTCACGCCCCGAGCCCAGAGAGGCGCGACGATCAAACGGCCCGGATGATCCGCCCGATCGCGCTGCATCGAGCGAGCCCTCGAGGTTGCTTCCTTCACATTCTCCCCTGTCCCCCGGAAAGTCCTCGCCGTACTAATCCCCTGTCATCTGCTTCGGCCGTGAAGGAATGGGGCATGAACGATGCCTGTACAATGATCGATACGCTGCCGCACGTTCCGCCGATCGCCCTCGCGTGGCTGGAGGCCAGTTGCAAGCGCCGAACATCGCCCGAATAGACGTCGAGCCCGTCTGGATAGGGACGATCCCCGTACATCCGGTGCGGCTTTCCGACACGCTGGCGTTCATCGATCGGGTGGCGACCTCGAACGTGGGCGAAAAAGCGGTCATCCACTACGCCAACGCCCACGCCGTGAATCTCGCAGGACGCAACGGCTCCTTCCGCGACGCAATGATCGGCGCATCCCTCGTATTCTGCGATGGAAAGTCCCTGCAATGGGCGGCACGTGTGCTCGGCGGTCAACTCCCAGAACGCTTCACGCCGCCCGATTGGATCGACGACCTGTGCGCGCAGGCCGCGGCGCGGCGTCATCGGCTGTTCTTCCTCGGGGGCGCCGATGGCGTGGCGGAGGCGGCGGCCGATCAGCTTCGGAGCCGTCACGCCGGACTCGAGGTGTCCACGGCCCACGGCTACTTCGACCGCACCCCCGCCGCCGTCTCGGAAGTCATCCGCACGATCAACGAGAATCGCACGGACATCCTGCTCGTGGGCCT
>JASFRN010000024.1:0-30653 GCA_050114915.1 Gemmatimonadales bacterium
CCACCGGGCATTACGCACGCGTCGTGCGTCGCGACGGTATCGCCCACCTGGCCCGGGCCGAGGACGATCGGAAGGACCAGACCTACTTCCTGTGGGGCATTCCCCGCGACGTGCTGGACCGCCTCTACCTGCCGGTCGGAGAGCTCCGCAAGCCGGAGGTACGCGCCGCGGCGCGGCGCCTCGGCCTGCGAACCGCCGACAAGCCCGAGTCGTTCGAGATCTGCTTCGTGCCGGACAACGACTACGCCGGCGTCCTGCGACGGTACCTCGGCGACGACCATCCCGCCCTGTCGCCGGGGGCCTTCGTCACCGTGGACGGGCGGGCCGTCGGACGCCACGACGGTTATGCGCGGTTCACGGTGGGACAGCGCCGCGGGCTTCCCGGCGGATTCCCGGAGCCGATGTTCGTGGTGGAGATCCGGCCCGAGCTCCGCGAGGTGGTCATCGGGCCGCGCGAAGCGCTCGCCGCGTCGACGCTGCGGGCGGGCGGCGCCAACTGGCTGGCCGACCGTCCGCGGCCCGGCGAAGAGGTGGGCGTACGCATCCGCCACGGCGCGGCCGTCGTGCCAGCCGTCGTCACGGAAGCCGGAGACGAAGGATTCGCTCTCGAGCTCGCCCTGCCGCAGGCCGCGGTGACCCCGGGTCAGAGCGCCGTGCTGTATCGTGACGACGTCGTGCTGGGAGGCGGTGTGATCCACGAGGCGGGCGCCCCGGGTCAGTGCTTGAGCCCCTCCGCCTCCGCGAGCCGCTCGAGCGCTTCACGGCCTTGCTCCGACAGGTCCTTGGGGACGCGGATCACCACCCGCACGAGCTGATCCCCCGTCTGGTCCCGCCGGACGACCCCCTGCCCCTTGATTCGAAAGGTGGTTCCGCTCTGCGTACCGGGCGGGATCTTCAGCACGATCTTCTTGTTGTCCACCGTGCGCACCCTGATCTTCGAGCCGAGTGTCGCCTGGGCGAGGTTGATCGGCACCTCGCAGGTCAGGTCGAGTCCGTCGCGCTCGAAGAACTTGTCGTCCTTGACGCGGAAGCGGACGATGAGGTCGCCGGGCCGCCCGCCACCGGGACCCCGCTCACCCTGCCCGCTGACGCGCAGGCGTGACCCGTCCTCGGTGCCGGGGGGCACCTTGAGGCTGATCTTCCTGCGCGTCGTTACCTCGCCACGGCCTCCGCAGACGCTGCACGGCTGACGCGGGACCTTTCCGCGACCATAGCAGGCCGGACACGGGCGCGGCACGGAGAATGATCCCTGCCCGAACGTGACGGTTCCCCTGCCCTCGCACTCCGCGCAGGTGTCGAGCCCGGTGCCGGGCGCGGCTCCGGACCCGTCGCAGTTCGCGCACTCCTCGCGAATCGGCACCGTCACCGTGACCTTCCCGCCCCGCACCGCCTTCCGGAACCCGATCTCGACCATGTACTCCACGTCCCGGCCACGGCTCGGTCCCTGGCGGGTCCCGGCCGCCCGGCGCCCGCCGAAGTCGAAGATCGAGCTGAAGATGTCGCCGATCCCCCCGAGATCCTCGAACCGGAAACCGCCGCTCGTTCCCTGTCCGGCCGTGCCCGCCGGTCCGCGACGGAACCCGCCTCCCTGCCGGCTGAAATCGCCCAGCCCCCCGTATTTGCGGACCTGGTCGTACTTCCGGCGGCTCTCCGGGTCGGAGAGGACCCCGTATGCTTCCGAGATCTCCTTGAATCGCTCGCCGGCCGCCGGATCGTCGGGATTCGCGTCCGGGTGGTACTTCTTGGCGAGCTGCCGATAGGACTTCTTGATCTCGTCCTGGCTGGCCTTCTCGCCCACACCCAGCGTCGCGTAGTAGTCCTTCGCCCGAGTCGCCATCGCTTACTCGATGTCGTCCCCGTCCGAGGGCTCCTCGTAGCGGCGCACTTCGACCTGCGCCGGCCGAACCAGACGGCCGAGAAACTCGTACCCCTCCTGGAACACGCGCGAAACCGTCTCGTCGAGCTCCGGGTCGGTTACCATGCTCGTCATGATGGCCTGGTGCCGCTCGGGGTTGAACGGCTGGTCCAGCGCCTCGATCCGCTCCAGCCCGGCATCGCCCAGCTGCTTGCGCAGGTTGCGCAAGATGAGCTCGATGCCTTCGTCCAGGGCCTGTACGGTGGTCGTCTCGTGAGGCGTGTCCGCCACGCGGGCGAGGTCGTCCAGGGTGGGGAGGATCTGCTGAACGAGCTCGGCCTGCGCCATCGTACGCCCGACCGCCGCTTCCTTGCGAGTCCGTTTCCTGAAGTTCTCGAACTCGGCCGCGAGGCGGAGATGGCGGTCCTTCAGCTCCTCGAGCTCGGACTCGAGGGAGCCGGCTCCAGCGTCGTCGCCCGCCGCGTCCTCTCCCGACGTCTCGGCTCCCTCCTGCGCTCGCTCCGTCATTCCCTCCGCCTCCGTCGCGCGGTCGGCTTCATCGGTTTCGGAGGCCGGCGCGGTCGACTCGTCCATCCCCTCGCCGGGTCCCGTTTCCATATCCGTATCCGTTCCGTCGGACTTGCGGTCTTTCCAGCGATTCAGCACTGCGCCTCCAGGTAGTTCGGTTGCCGTGCAGCATCGTTCACGGGCGGGGAAATGTCGGGATCGGCGGCGGCCGCGACAAGTTCGGCTCAGCCCTCGCGGACCGCACCCACCCAGGCCAGCAGATCCCGCAGCACCTCCGGTGTCGCCGGGTCGTGGTGCAGCGCGTGGTACGCCCCGGGATACTCCCGGATCCTCGCATTCGGCAGCGCGGCGGCGAACTCGCGCGTCGCCGTCGTATCCACGACTCGATCCGCACCCGGGAGTTGCACCAGCGTCGGCGTCTCGAGCTCGGCCGCGCGGGCCCGCAAGGTGGCGCGTTCGCGGGTGAGTTCCGCCCAGTGGCCCGCGCTGATGCGCCGCTGGACGAGCGGATCCGCCGCATACGAGCGCCGCTCGTCCGCATCGCGGAACACGTCCTCGTCGCGAATCCCGGTGGGGAGTGTCACCGACGGAGCGATCCGGCCCAGCATGCGGGAGGTCGCGCGCTTCCAGCCCGGCACGCGCATTCGCGGTTCGACGAAGGGTGCGAGCAGGATGAGGCCGCGCAGCCGTCGCGCGAACACACGCGACTGCGCCCAGCGGGCGGCGATCAGGCCGCCGAGAGAGTGGCCCACGAGCCACAGCGGCAGGTCGGGCGCGTCGCGCTCCACGCGACGGATCAGCTCGTCGACGGCGCCCAGGTGATCGGCCTCGAAGCTACGGATGTGGCCCCGCTTGCCCGGCGATTCGCCGTGTCCGTACAGGTCGACGGCGCCCACGGCATAGCCGGCCGTCGTCACCGCATCCGCGAATTCGGCGTAGCGGCCGGAGTGCTCGGACAGGCCGTGCACCACGAGTAACGCGCCCGTCGGCTCGCCCGCGGTCGGCGGCCAGTAGCGCTGGTGGAGCGGCGGACGATCCGGCACGCGCGTCAGGGCGCCGAGCGGTCCAGGCGGCCCAGGAGATCGCGGAGGGCCGCGTCGACCGCCGCGGCGCGCACGGCCTCCCGGTCCCCGGCCAACTGGCGCTGCAGAGCGGTCGTCCCCCCCTGCCCCGCCACCGCGATCCATACCGTGCCCACCGGCTTCGCCTCGCTTCCGCCTTCCGGTCCCGCGATCCCGGTGATCGCCACCGACCAATCGGACTTCGCGCGGGCGCGGATGCCCTCGGCCAGCGACAGGGCCACCGGTTCCGACACGGCGCCGTGCGCGTCCAGCAACTCGGCCGGCACCCCCGCCAGCTCCCGCTTCGCCGCGTTCGCGTAGACGATCACGCCTCCCCAGAACACGGCCGACGCGCCGGGCTCGGCAGTGAGTTCCCGTCCGAGCCAGCCACCCGTGCAGCTCTCGGCGACCGCCACGGTCTCTCCGCGACCCCTGAGGAGTCGGGCGACGCGCCCGGCGGCCGCCGCGAGGGAGTCGGACTCGCGGGCCCTACTCACGGACCCGGCCCGGTCGACGCGGCCCGGAAGGCCCGCAGGTACACGAAGAACGAGAACACGGTCAGCCCGATCGCCACCGCGAGGCTGATCGTCGTGAACCAGCCGTGAAACGCGTCCCAGCCGGCTCCGAACGGCAGCGCCCCGCCCCGCGCCTCGACGTCGGTGCGATAGGCGAGCCAGAGGATCATCGAGCCGATGAACACGTTCTGCGCGAACGCCTTGTACTTGCCGGACCGGCGGGCGGCGACGACGGTTCCGCGACGGGCCGCTCGCGTCCGCATCCAGGTCACGACGATCTCCCGGCCGAAGAACACGATCAGCACCCAGAGGCCGACCGCCCCGAACAGGGG
Source organism: Gemmatimonadales bacterium (assembly GCA_050114915.1). Taxonomy (GTDB): domain Bacteria; phylum Gemmatimonadota; class Gemmatimonadetes; order Palauibacterales; family Palauibacteraceae; genus JARFPW01. The sequence continues at coordinate 4,292 of JASFRN010000024.1, forward strand.
AAGGCCGCCGAGCTCCGGATCGGCCTTCGTCAGCAGGTAGAACGGGACGAGAGTGGCGACGAGGAGGAGCTTGTCGGCGATCGGGTCGACCAGCTTGCCGAAGTCGGTGATCTCTCCCCGCTGCCGGGCCAGCGCTCCGTCGACCAGGTCAGACAGGGCCGCCACCAGGAAGATGGCCATGGCGATCAAGCGGCTGCTCGCACTCGGCTCCATGAGAAAGATGGCGGTCACGGGCGCGAGCACGATCCGGAGGGTCGTGATCGCGTTCGGCAGGTTCACGCTCCGGATCTTTCCTCCGCCGCGGCCGACAGACGGCCCACGACGCGTGCGGCGACGGCCGTGAGCGCGTCGATGACTCCGGTTCCCTCGGTCGCCACGGTCTCGAACCACGGGCCCCCGGACGTGCCGGGCGCGAGGTCGGACGCCAGCTGCTCGGCGGCCACCGCCCCCGCCACGTCGCGGCGGTTGAACTGCAGCACGACGGGGAGGTCGGGTTCTCCGATCGCCACGAGGTGTCGCCGGAGGGATTCCAGCGCCGAGCGGTTCGCGGCGCGCCGGTCGGGCGCGCTGTCGGCGACGAACACGAAGCCGTCGGCCCCGCGAAGCATGGTCACGGTGTCTTCCCCCAGGCGGTCGCCCCCCGGCAGTCCGACGAGATGAAGTCGAAGCGGGATGCCGTCGAGCGCGCCGAGTTCGACGCTCAGGAAGTCCATGAGGACGGTGTGCTCGCCCTCGTCGGACGGAGCGAGCAGCGGGCCACAGGTGCCCGGTTCGAGCTGGTCGGCGATGGCACGCAACGTCCGGGTCTTTCCGCTGCCCCGCGGACCCCAGTAGACGATGCGCGTCGCGATCTCGCGTACCGTTCGGCCCGCTCGCGTCATCGGGTCAGGCCTCTTCCGAGGTCTCCGAGGCCAGTTCGGCCTCCATGGCGGCCAGGATCCCGGCCGCCCGCTTACGGAGCAGCGGTCGCTCCTCCCACGCGAGATAATCGCGCAGCAACAGCACGTTGTCGACGGCCGGCTGCCCCTTCAGATAGCCGAGGGCCGCGAGGCGTCGCAGCGGCTGCGAGCTGAACAGCTCCCGCTGGTGCCGAGCCATCTGGTCACGCGCCAGCAACACGCCGGCCACGCCGAGCGCGGCGGCTCCCACCAGCACGCCGAGTCCGACCCTGGCGAGCCGGCCGATCCATTCGTCCGATTCGTCGCGAAGGACGACGACTCTGTCTGGCATCTACATCTCCCTGCGTCCCGAGAACGCTTCTGCGATCGTGACGCCGTCCGCGTATTCGAGGTCACCGCCGACCGGGAGGCCGCGTGCGAGCCGCGTGACCCGCAGCTCCGGCATCCCCGACGCCAGGCGATGGATGTACGCGGCGGTCGCCTCGCCTTCCACGCTGGGATTGGTTGCAATGATCAACTCGCGTACGTCTCCTTCGAGGCGTCGCATCAGCCCCGCCATGTTCAGCTCGTCCGGGCCGATCCCGTCGAGCGGCGACAGGTGCCCACCGAGGACGTGATATCGACCCCTGAAGCGCCCGGAGCCCTCTATCGCCGTGATGTCCGAGGCCTCTTCGACGACGCAGATCGCCGAGGGATCGCGCCGCTCGTCCCGGCAGAATTCACACGGGTCCTCGGAGCTCAGGTTCCCGCAAGTGGAGCAGGCCTTCACCTCCTCCACGACCCGGCCGATCGCATCGGCCAGCCGTCGGACCTCTTCCGGAGGCCGCTTCAGCAGATGATACGTCAGGCGTTGGGCCGTCTTTCGGCCCACACCCGGCAGGCGGCTGAATTCCTGTACGAGACCGTCGATCGCCGACACGTGGCGGTCTTCCCGTAGGTCCGTCAGCGGCCCAGCAACGAGCCCAGCCCGGGCATGCCGAGACCGCCGGTCGCCTGCTTCATCTCGGCTTCCATCGCCTCGCGGGCGCGCTTCTGCGCCTGGCTCACGGCCGCGAGCACCAGGTCCTCGAGCATCTCCACGTCCTCGTCGTTGACGGCCGACGGATCGATGCGCAGGCCGACCAGGGAGCCCTGGCCGTCGACGGTCGCCTCCACGAGGCCGCCGCCGCTGGTCTCGGCGTGCGTCTGCTTCGCCAGCTTCTCCTGCATCTCCGACATGCGCGTCTGGAGCTGCGTGGAGAGTTGCATCAACTGCTGCATGTTCTTCAGATCCACGGGTCTCCTATTCCTTCAATCGTAGGTCCAGTGTTTGTACCGCGTCACGCAGGTTCGGGTCCGCTTCCATCAGGCGGTCGAGCCGCTGGCGCTGCGCGGCCGCCGCCGTCAACCGCTCCGGCCGTCCGGTCGCCTCCACGCGGAACTCGATCTGCGACGGATCGGCGTCCAGCCGACGCGCGAGAGCACGCCGCAGAGTTCCCGAACGCGTCCGGTCGCCGAGGAAGGCCCGCAGGTCGTCGGCGAGGCCCGATACCACGGCCACGACGATCGCCCCGTCTTCGCCGCGCGCCACGCGGGCACCCGTGAGGGCGATCCCTTCCGCCCCCAGCCCCCCGCGTCCCCGCAACTCCGCCAGCGTTTCCTGCCACGCGGCGGCCAGCGGCTGCGGACCGGCGACGGCCGTCCGCGGCGGCGCATCCGTGTCGTCCGGTCCGTCGGACGGTCCGGCGTCCTTCGGTTGCGCGCCCTCCTTCGCGTCTCCGGCCGGAGGCACCGCCTGCCGATCCGCCGGGGCCCTCGAGGCGGTCGAGGTGGTCTGCCGGTCCGCCGGCGGAGCTGGAGACGGGCCGGCCGAGGGCGGCACGCCCGCCTCCACCGCTTCGACCAGCTCCGCGAACTCCACGTACGAGGTCATGCTCACGAGACGGAGCAACAGGGCTTCCAGCTGGATCCGCGGCTGCGTGCTGCGGCGCAGTCGACCGGACGATTCGAACTCGACCGTGGCAACCAGGTAGCGGAGCAGATCCTCCTCGGAGAACTCCCGGGCCATGTCGACGAACGCCGCCCGGTCGGATTCCGAGAGCTCCGTCGCGGCGTCATCGGGATCCATGCGCAGGGCGAGCAGCATCCGCCAGGCCTCGGCGAGGCCCCGTACGAACTCCCCCGGATCATACCCCTCGTCGAGCAGCCGCTGCACGAACGGGAAGACCCCGGCCCGGTCGCCGGCGATCACCAGGCGGGCGAGCTCGAGGAACTTCTCCTCGGCCACGAGGCCCAGCATCCGGCGGACGTCCTCGAGCGCGACCTCGTCGCCGGAAAACGAGAGGACCTGGTCGAGGAGCGACAGGGCGTCGCGCACACCGCCCTCCGCCCGGCGGGCGATCGGCAGCAGGGCCGCCTCATCAGCGCTCACCCCCTCGCTCTCGAGCACCTCGCGCAATCGGCCGATCAGGTCCGCGACCGAGACGCGGCGGAAGTCGAAGCGCTGGCAACGGGACATCACCGGATCCGCCGTCTGGCGGATCTTCTCGGGCTCGGTGGTGGCGAACACGAAGATCACCCTCGGCGGGGGCTCCTCGAGGATCTTGAGGAGGGCGTTCCACGCCTCGCGGGTGAGCATGTGCGCCTCGTCGACGATATACACCTTGTAGCGCGACTCGTCGGATGGCGCATACATCGCCCGCTCTCTCAGATCACGGGCGTCGTCGACGCCGCGATTGCTGGCCGCGTCGATCTCGACCACGTCGAGGGCCGTGCGCCCCGACCAGATGCTCTGGCAGGACTCGCAGGTCCCGCACGGCTCTCCGCCCTCTCGATTCGGACAGTTGAGGGCCATCGCGAGGACGCGGGCGGCCGTCGTCTTCCCGATTCCGCGGGGTCCGCAGAACAGGTAGGCGTGGGCCACGCGCCCCGATTCCACGGCGCTGCGGAGCGTCGAGGCCACGTGATCCTGGCCCACGAGCTCTGCGAAACGGCGGGGTCGGTGGCTGCGCGCGAGTGCGGTACGGTACATGCTGGCAAGCTACCGGAGAGGGGGGTGCGTGGAAAGCGGCTTCACGGGCCGCGAAACCGCGAAAAACCCCAGGCGAACCGTGGCGACCTTCGCGAACTTACCGCTGCTACCTTCACGGTCCTGACGGGATTCGCACGCTCCAGCCCCACGGGCCTGGGGCGCGAGAAGGTAGGTCGCCCGGCGATCGCGGGCAACGTACCGCAGCGGCATCGTCGGCCTTCAGGCGTCCCCGGCGGTGAATGCGCTCCGGTCGTGCCGCACGCGGGCCCGGCCGTGCCGGTCCAGGAGGACGCTGACGACGTCGAACCGATACTCGGCGGCGACCTCGGGACGGGTGGCGATCCAGCGCCGCGCGGCCCCGACCAGGTGCTTTCGCTTGCGCCGATCGACGGCCTCCGACGGATGCTGCGGACCCGGGCGACGCGTCTTCACTTCGACGAAGGCGATCACGGCGCCGTCACGCACCACGAGGTCGATCTCCAGTCGTCCGGCTCGCCAGTTCCGGGCGAGCACCCGGCACCCGGAGGCCTCGAGGTGGGCCGCCGCGAGCCGCTCGCCGCGGCGTCCGAGAGTGTCCATGCGCCGAGGATCCGCCTCGCCGTCAACGCGCCGTCAGCGCCCCCCGCTTCGTGCCCTCAGCCGAGCGACGTGGTCCACCCCTCCCTGGCGAGCGAAGCGGGACCGGGCCAACCGGCCGCGCGGATCAACGCGAGTACGTCCGCCGCCGCCCGGAACTGCGGATAGACGTGCGTGACGAGCAGCATCCCCGGCTCGGCCACGGACGCGAAGTGCGCCACGGCGGACGGGGATACGTGGATCTCGCCGGCCAGGTCCTCCGGAAGCGAGCACTCGCACACGAACAGGTCGACCCCGGTCGCGAACTCGCCGAGCGCCACGGCGGGGCCCGTGTCCCCCGAGTAGGCCATCGACCAGCTCTCGCCCTCGAGGCGCAGCGCGAGACTCTCCTGGGTGTGGGGCGTCTTCAGCGTCCGCAGCTCCAGGCCGTCCCCCAGCGCATGCCGGGTCCCGGGCGACACCTCCTGCACGCGAAGTTCGAACCCGAGATCGAACACCGGGTCGCCGGCCGCCTCCGCGAACGCCCGGAGCACGCGACGAATTCCCGTGGGCCCCCAGACGGTCAACGGCGCCGAACGCCGCTCGGGCAGCAGGCCCCACTTCAACGAGAACAGCAGGCCGGGAAGGTCCCCCACGTGGTCGGTATGAAAGTGCGACACCCAGATGTCGGTGATCGCCGCCCACTCCGCGTCCACCCGGGCGAGGGAGCGCACGGTGCCGGGCCCGCAGTCGAGCAACAGGCGCCGATCCGCCGTCTCCAGCATGTACGCCGAACAGCTGCGGTCGGCCTCGGGCACGACGGTGCCACACCCCACGACCGTGAAGCGGGCGGTGCGCGAGGACCGGGAGGTCACATCGCCACCGCCTTCGGCAGATCCTTCAGATCGAGCGACACGAGAGTGCTGACGCCCGGCTCCTGCATGGTGACGCCGTAGATGTAGTCGGCCACCTCGATCGTCCGGGCGTTGTGCGTGATCACGAGGAACTGCGTGTCCTTCGCGAACCGCTGCAGCATCGCCGTGAAGCGGCCGATGTTCGATTCGTCGAGCGGCGCGTCGACCTCGTCCATCACGCAGAATGGGCTCGGCTTCGCGAGGTAGATCGCGAACAGCAGCCCGAGCGCCGTCAGCGTGCGTTCCCCGCCCGACAGGAGGTGGATGCGCTGCGTGCGTTTCCCCCGGGGGCTCGCCGAGATCTCGATCGGCGAATCCAGTGGGTCGTCGGGATCCTCGAGCCATACGTCGCACTCGCCGCCCTCGAACAGGGTGACGAAGATGTCGCGAAAGTTCTGGCGCACCTCGCGGAACACCCCGTGGAACGCCTCCGAAGCCGCCTCGTTGATCCGCGCGATCGAGTCGTGCAGATCGTCCCGCGCCGCGACGAGGTCGGCCTTCTGTTCCTCGAGGAAGTCGAGACGCTCCTTCTCCTCGTCATATTCGGCGGCCGCCAGCATGTTGACCGGTCCGAGCGACGCGAGCTTCCGCCGCACCTCGGCGAGTTCCTCGGCCCATGCCTCGGCGTCCCCGTCTCCCGGCGCAGGGACGTCGGCCCGCAGCTCCTCGAACGAGCGCTCCCATTCCACCTCGACCCGCTCGCGGATCGAGGCGCTCCTCCCCCGCAGCTCGGAAATCTCGAGCTCGAGGGCGTGCCGGCGCTCAGACGCCTCGCGCTCCTGGGCGCGGGCGGTGCGAAGCGCCGCCTCGCGTTCTTCGACCTCCGCCCGGCGCTCCTCGAGGGTCTCGAGGCGGCTTCTGACATCGCTTTCGAGCTCCGCCCGCGCGCCGAACAAACCCTCGAGCTCGTCCTCGCTGCCGGCCAGCTGCTCGGTCCCGGCCGAAATCGTGTCGCGAAGCTCGGCCTCCTCCTGCTCGAGGCGCCCGGCGCGCTCCTCGAGCTCGGAAAGCACGTCGGCCGAACGCTCGGCGCGCTCCGTCTCGGCCTCGTGGTCCGCTTCCACCCGGGCGAGCCGCACGCGTAGCTCCTGCAGGGCGTCGCGCTCGGTCTCCCAGGCGCTCGACGCCTCGAGCAACGACCCGCCGATCGCGGCCAGGCGGGCCTCGAGTTCCTCCCGGCGGGCGGCGAGGGCGGCCATCTGCTCGTCGGGCGCGTCGCCGCCACCTTCCGCCGGTTGCGCCTCGGCGGCATCGGCCAGCTCCTCGAGACGGGCGCTCAACTCCTCCAGGCGGGCCTCCGTGCGAGCCACGCGCTCCGCCGCCGTCTCGACCGCGGCCGCCGCCTCCCGCTCGCGACCGGCGATCCGTTCATGCTCCGCGTCCAGGGCCGCCGTTCGCTCGGCGAGGAGCCGTGCATCGCTCTCGATCCCTTCGAGCGCCGCGCGCAACTCGGCGACCTCCGTTTCGAGGGTCCCGCGTCGCTCCTCCAGTTCCTGGTGCTCCGCCCGTCGACGCAACATCCCCTTGCCACCCGATGGCTGTCCCAGGCGTACGGCCCCGAGCCGGTCGCGGCCGCTGCCGTCGGTCGCCACCCAGGGTCCCGTCCGCGCGTCGAATTCGCCGCCGAGCTCGACGCCCGCCAGCAGCGAACGCACCCAGACGGCGCCTTCGCCGCGAGCGACGATCCGGGCGTTCAGGCCTCCTCCCTCACCCGGCTGCGCCGGGCCGGGATCGAGCGGCAGCAGGATCAGACCCCCGTTTTCGTCGCGACCCTTGAGCCACGAGCGGACCCGCTCGACCGCGGGCCAGCCGTCGACGACGACCCCGAACAGCAGCTGTCCGAGATGGGCCTCCACGGCCCGGGTCAGATCCGGCGGGACGTCCATGAAATCGGCCAGCACGCCCCGTACGCCGGGGAGCTTGTCCGCCTCCTCCCGGAGTCGGGCCACCACGGGCGGGAGATCCTTGCCGGCCGACAGCATCCCGGCCAGCCCGCCGGCCCTGGCGGAGACCGCGGCCAGCTCTCCCTCGAGAGCCGCCAGGCGGTCCCGCAGCTCGCGGGCCTCGTTCCGCTCCGCTCGCAGGGCCCCGCGGGTCTCCTCCAGCCGCTCCGCGATCTGCGTCCGCTCGGTCCGCGCGGCCTCCAGCTCCGCCTCGGCCGAGTCCAGCGACCCCGCCTGTCCCGTCAACGCGGCGCGCGCCTCGGCCAGCTCGGCGCGCCGCCGCTCCGCCTCCGCGGCACGGGCGCGTCGCCGCTCCCGACGGCCCTCGGCTTCCGCACCCGCCGCGCCGAGCTCCGCGATGAGCTTCGTGAGCGCCGAGCGCGCATCGGCGTCCCGCCGCTCGAGCTCCTGCCGCTCCTCGCGGAGCGCCTGGACGCGCTCGCCGAGGGCGCTCGCGCGCTCGCGCAGCGCGTCCAGCTCGTCGGCCCGTTCCGCCGCCCGTTCCGCCGCGGCGTCGCGCTCCGCGCGCAGTCGCTCGCGTCTTTCGTCGATACCCCGCCGCTCTTCGTCGATTTGCTCGATGCGGCGCCGGGCGTTCGTCACGCGCTCGTCGGTCAGCAGCCGCTGGCGCTCGATTTCCTCGAGGCGTCCCCGGACCTGCTCGAGCTGACTTGCCAGCTGACTGCGCTCGCGCTCCTGCTCGGCCAGTTTGAGGCGAAGCGCCTCGACCTCGGTTTCCTCGCGGGCGAGGTCCGCCTCCTGCTCGGGCCGGGTGCGCCGCGCTTCCTCCAGCTCGCGTTCCGCCTGGCCGAGTCGGGCCTCGACCGCATCGAGTCGTCCGGCCGCGACCGCGACCTCGAGCACGAGTCGCCGATCCCGCAGCTCGCCGAACCTCGTCGCTCGGCCGCGCTGCCGCGCCAACGACCGCACCTTGCTCGCGACCTCTCCGATCACGTCTTCGAGCCGCTGCAGGTCGGAATGGGCCTGGTCGAGGCGGCGCAGGGCCGTCCGGCGCCGATCCTTGTAACGCCCGATCTCCGCCGCTTCCTCGAACAGCGCGCGGCGTTCCTCCGGCCGATCGCTGAGGATCGCGTCGATCATCTTCGACTCGATGATCGAGTAGGCGTTGGCGCCGAGGCCCGTGTCGCGGCACATGTCCTGGATGTCCTTGAGCCGGACCGTCTGTCCGTTGAGCTCGTAGACGCTCTCGCCGCCGCGCAGGACCGTTCGCCCGATCGCCACCTCGGGATAGGGCACGGGCAGGATGCCGTCCTCGTTGGCGATGCGCAGCTCGACCTCGGCCCGGTGGATCGGCTTGCGGTTCGCCGTGCCGTGGAAGATCGCCTCGTCCATTCGGCTGCCGCGGATGGCCGAGGCCCGCTGCTCGCCGAGCACCCAGCGCAGGGCGTCGGAGATGTTCGACTTGCCGCAGCCGTTCGGACCGACCACGGCAGTGACGCCGCCGTGGAACTCCACCGTGGTGGGATCGGCGAACGACTTGAAGCCGCTGAGCGTCAGTGACTTGATCTTCACGGCGCGACACCCGTCCTGCTGATGAGTTCGGCCCCGCTCCCCAGCGCTTCGAGCCGGTCGGCGAGCGGCTCGGCCTCGTCGGCGGACGTGAACGCCCCGGCGTACACGCGATACAGGGGGGCCGCTGCCGTATCGCGAAGGACGTACGCGGGCACGTCGTCGGCCAGCGCCTCGTCGGCCTGGCGATCTGCGTCCGCGCGCGATGCGAACGTACCGAGGTCGAAGGCGAGGCGCACGGGTCGGACGTCCCAGTCCTTGTACGTGTCCTTGCGGCCGTCGGTCACGAGACTAGCCATCGCCGTCGCCGCATCCGCCCGATCCTCGTACGCACCCTCGAGGACCCGGTAATAGACGCGACCCCGCACGGGCGTCGGCGTCACGTAGAACAGCCCGCCCTCCTCCGCCAGCTCGGCCCGGCGCTTCATGGCGTCGCCGAGGCGGATGTAGCTCCCCACCAGCACCGAATAGCGTGCCTCGGGCGCGTGGAAGTCGGGGACCTCCGTCGTGCCTCCGTCATCGACCGCCGCGCTGGCCGAATCGGCGTCGGCAACCTCGACGTCCGACGGGCCGGCCACTTCGCCGGCCACCCCGGGGGGCGGACCCCCGGCGTCGCCGGGGCCCGGCACCAGCGCCTTCCAGCCGAGCCACACGAGGACGACGGCGGCCAGTGGCAGCAGGAGGCGAACGAGCGAGCCGGCTCCGGCGGACACGCGGGCCGCTGCCTCCTCGGGGGGCGCGGCCGTCTCGGGGGGCGGGGCCGCCGGTGGCGGGGCCGGCCGCTCCACGCGGGCGAGCAGGGGCGCACCGAGTTCCGCCGCGGCGCCGCGCGCCTCCCCGAGGGCGATGCAGCCGTCGAGCCTCAGGTCTTCGGACGGCCGGCGCTCCGACCCGCTCGCCACCTGGCCGAGGTCCTCTTCCCCCAGGTAGAGCAGCAACGTGCCGCCACCGTCGCACACGCGGGTCAGGAATCGGCGGAACGCCTGCATGCGCCGCAGGCCCGAATACGGCAGCGCCCCGTCCCCGGCCGGCAGGTACGCGAACTTCTGGTGCGGCGACGTTCGCGCGATCGACGCGACGCTCGCGGCCCCGGTCAGCGCCGAAGTGAGCCCGGGCCCGCCGTGCGCGTCCATCAGGCGGTCGAGGGCGTCGGCCCCGCCCGCGGCATTCGCCAGGAAGGTCCGCCGTCGCCGCCTGCCCACCATGTCGGCCAGGCCGACGGCGACGCCCGCGGCCCACTCGTCGCTACCGTGGTCCCGGACGAGAGCGATCACCCGGGCCTCTTCCGGTAACCAGCTCCCCGGCCTTTCCCTCGTGCCGGGTTCGCTCATTCGTCGACGCCGATCTCCGTCACCCAGGCCTGGAGGTCACGCTCGCGCAGCAGCTGTCGCGCGGCCGCCTGGGCGCGGGCCCGGGTCGGGAACGGGCCCACGAGCGCGCGGTGCCAGACCTGACCCGCCTCGTCGGGATACGTCTGGATGCGGGTCGGATATCCGGCCTCGGACAGCGAGCCGACGAGCGCCTCCACACCTTCGCGCTGACGCGTCGATGCCACGATCGCGTAGAAGCCCGGCGGCCCTTCCCCGGCCTGCTCCCGTTCTCGGCTCACCTGCGGGACGTCGGCGCCCTCGTCCTCCGCGCTTGCCGAGTCCGCGCGGGCCGCCTCGCCCCCCGACGCCGTCTCTCCGCCCTTCCGCGCCCCGGCTTCGTCCGCCGCCTGCCGGAGGCCTCCCGAGCGGCCCGCGGAGGGGTTGTAGCGCAACGGGATCCACCATCGGGGCGCGCCGCCGGCCAGGCTGACCCCCGACGCGGAGTCCTCCACCGAGACGAGCCGGGCCTCGTCGTCGACCAGCACGATCGTTCGATCGCCGGGCAGGCCGATCGGCAGATCCGCACGCCACTGGCTCGACAGGGGAACGGCCTTCGCCTCACCGGTGCGGATTCGGGCGACGCCCGTGCCCACGCGTACGAGCAGCGCTCCGCCGAAGAGCCCGGGACGAATCTCGTCGGCCGGGGCGCTCAGATCGGCCAGCTCGTCCGCCGAGAGGCTGAACCGGCTGATCCGCACGAGTCGCGGCGGGTCCTCGATCGTCGCATAGATCTCGTGTGAACTGGGAGAGGCGGCCAGCGCCCGTATCGTTCCGTCCAGCTTCGCCTCGCCGACGAGGGCCGCGTCCTCGCCCGTGGAGAAGATCCGTATGCCGCGACCGTCGGGTGCCGTGACCACCACCCGCCGTCCGAACGCCGTCACCAGCGCCGGCGGACGGCCGGCGTCGGGAATCTCCACCACCTGGCCCGAATCTGCGCGAGGCAGGAGCCGCAGGTCGAGCGAGTCGCCGGCGGAGAGCACGGCGACCCCGCCGTCGATCGGACCCACCCAGGCGGCCGGCACATCCAGCGGATAGGCGTGGGCGAAATCAGCACCGACCTCGTAGGCGAATCGACCGGCCGAATCGACGAACACCAGGGCCGAGCTCGACCGACCGGCGAGGCCGCCCTCGGCGGAGAGCCGCACCAGGCGCGTCGCATCGTCGCGGGCGGGGTCGTAGCGCACCAGCTGCCCGTTCTCGGCCAGCACCACGGCCTCCGCGTCGCCCACCGGCCACGCGTCCCGGGCCACCGGCAGCTCCGTCTGCCCGGTCCACACGACCGAGTCCGGATCGACGATCGGGCGCAGATCCGGGGTGCCGCCGGTGCGCGGCACGGTCAGCAAGCCCCACTCCGACGCGGTGCTCCCGACCACGAGCTCGGCCGTCCTGCGCTCGCTCTCGACCCGCTCACGCGCTCGGTCCCCGCACGCCGCGGCGGCGAGCACGACCGCGACTACGAGTGTCGTCCAGCGATATGTGATGCTGCCCACGTGGTCTCCCTTCGACATCCGGTTCGGCGCCGGCCTCATGGCCGCCGAGCCAACATGTGAATCGGTCCCCGGCGGTCGCAACGGACGCCGCCACTCCCCGGCGGCCCGAATTCCCGCGGCGGGGCGCTCCACGCGTCCTGTCTCCTCAGAACATCTCTCCGAAGCCCAGGGACCAGTAGCCGCGTCGGAAGCCCTCTCCCCGCGACAACGGCCAGGTGCGATCGAGGCGGAGCACCGCGAAGAACAGGTTCATCCGCAACCCGGCGCCCACCGACGCCAGCGGCGCGCGGTACAGGAAGGGATCCTGGCCCGGGTCGCGGCTCCACACGAGGCGGTGGACGCCCGGCGTCCACACGGCGCCGACGTCGAAGAACAGCGCCCCGTCGAGCGCCGGGAAGTTGAGGGGCAGCCACGGATCCTTGACCGCGTTGAGCAACGGGATCCGGAGCTCGGAGTTGAGGAGCAGCGCACTGGAACCGATCGCCTCCTCCTGGGCGGGACAGAACAGTTCGAAGCTGCTCTGTTCGCGGGAGGCGGCGCATTCCTCCGCCCCGTACGTGTCGGGGTCGTATCCGCGCAGGAAGTATGACCCGCCCCAGGCGAGCTCGAACTCCCGGGCGTCCCGTCCGGCGCCGAGATCGAAGCGGCCGAACACGAGCGCACGCTGCGCGAAGGTGACCGATCCGGGCAGCGGCAGATAGTTGCGCAGGTCGAGTCGCACGTCGGCCAGGTTCAGGTCGCCGACGGAGGGGGACACTTCGACGCGGATTCGCCGTCCGCCCTGTGCGCCCGTGAAGCCCGGCAACGAGTTGTCGTGCACCCACGCGAGCGAGGGATTCACGAACAGCCGTGTGCGCCCCTCGATCGTCCGGCGGAAGGGCTCGAACTCCGGTCGAAATATGCCGCGCAGCAGCTCGTCGGTCTGGATCCCGGCGCCGCGCAGCTCGCCCTCGAGCCGGCTGAACCGGCTCAGGGGGTAGACGGCGGACATCGCCACCGCGCGATACTGATCGCGCTGGAAGACGTCGTACTCGCCGACACGGCCGTTCTCTCCGGGGACCGCCTGCAGCCGGGTGCCACGGAAGCGGAAGAACGGGTACTGGACGAACGACACCCCGAGGTTGACCCGGTTCTTCAGGTAGCTGTACGAGGCGAGGATGCGGGCGTTGTCGAACGACCCCTGCACGTCGCCCGCGATCAGCAGGTTGTGGTCGCCCAGCATGTCGGAGAGCACCACGTAGGAGCCCCCGAACACGCCATTGCCGAAATACCCACCGGTCTGCGCGCCGACGGTGGGACGGCCGACGAGCTCGACGGCCAGCTTCACGTCGTACGGGTGGGTCACGAACGCGACCGTGTCCGGGAGCGCGAGGCTCGCGCTGTCGAGAAGGCTTCGCACCGACAGGTGGTCGGAGAGGGGCTCGCCGAGGGCATGCCCTTGCTCGTCCCGCATGTCGGATCGACGGATCCCGTCGTCGGTCACGTAGAACGAGGCGGGCGGGCCATCCCGCGACACCCGTGCGGGTTGGCGGGATTCGACTGTCCGGGCGGCTCCGATCTCGCTGGCCGCCGTGATCGCCTCGGCGGCCGGCCGTGGATCCGAGGCGCGCTCACGCGGCCGGTCCACCATGTAGATGTTGAACCCGGAGTCCTCGAAGTAGGAGAACGCCAGCCGATCGGCCTGGCGGGCCCACGTCAGGCCCGGGCTGGTCAGCAGGGCGCCCTCGCCCATCACGCCGGTGAGCACGTCGGTGAGCTGGCGCAGCCGACCGCCGTCGACCTCCTGGAGGAACACGTTGAAGGTGCCCGTCCGCGTCGACAGATAGGCGATCGTCCGCCCGTCGGGCGACCAGGCCGGATTGATGCTGATCCCCGCGTCCTGCCCGGGCAGCGCCCGGCGCTCCCCGGTCGCCAGGTCGAGCAACTCGATGCGCAGAGGTCCGAAGGTCAGCGTCTCGAGATCGGTGTCCGGTCCCGCGTCGGTGGCATAGGCGATCGTGCGCCCGTCCGGCGACCAGGCCGGGTGGAGCTGGGCGAACCGATCGTCCGTCAATCGTTCGATCCGGTCGTCGCGGAGGTCCCAGACGTACAGATCGCTGATTCCGCCCTGCAGGCCGGTGAACACGATACGCGTGCCGTCGGGCGACCAGCCGGGCGCCTGGAGCCCGTTGAGTCCCGGCTCGCGGAATCGCACGACGTCCCCGGATGTCGCGTCGATGACGTAGACGACGTCGGCGCCGCCGCGCTTCGCGACGAACGCCAGTCGCCGGCCGTCGGGGCTGAAGTCGGCCGAGGAGCTCAGGTAGCGGAGGCTCTCGAAGTCGCCGCTTCGGGCCGCCTTGACCAGTCGCCGCAGGGGCTTGCCCGTATTCGCGTCGGCCACGTAGAGGTCGTAGAAGCTATAGAGATCGTAGCCGAGGTCGGAGAGGTAGGCGAGCCGCTCGCCGTCGGGCGACAGGGCCGGCGCGATGAAGCTGGGCGACTTGCCCCGCCCGAGCGGGAAGGAGTGCGAGGTGACTCGCGTCGCGACCGCATCGACGGCGTCCGAGCGCCGCACGTCCGGCAGGTAGGCGGCCCGCACGGCTTCGTGCCAGTCCCGCGACAGCTCGTCGAGCCCGATGCCGAGAGTGCGCCGGAACGCCCGCTCCGGGCCTACCGCCGCCGAGCCCTTGAGCAGATCGCCGATCGCCTCGTCTCCCCAGCGGCTGCCGATGTAGTTCCAAAGCGACTGACCGAACCGGTAGCTGAGGAAGTCGTTGAACCGGTCCATCTCCGTGATCGTCCGTAGATACCCGGAGAGTGCCGCGTCACGCATCCAGGCGGTCGTCTTGGCGTCGATCCGGCCGACCGAGAGGTACTCAGCCATCCCCTCCATGAACCACAGGCTGGGCTGGAAGGCGAACGGCGACGCCGTCCGCTCCACGGAGCTGCGCTTGAGGATGTCGAATTGGAACGCGTGCACGAGCTCGTGGGCCAGCACGTGCTCGAACTCCGCGTAACTCCCCGTCAGGGGAAGGATGACGCGGTCGCGCAGGGACTCCGTGACGCCACCGGTGGACTCGTCGATGTGTCCGCCGAGCACGTTCGTGCCCTGGAAATCGGTCTGAGAGGCGTAGAGGATGATCGGCTTGCGGCTCGCGAACTCGTGGTCGAGCACACGGCTGAGACGACCGTAAATCCGCTCCGCCATTCGTGCCGCGTCGTAGGCCGCGACCCGTTCCTCGGGATAGAAGTAGACATCGAAGTGCGTCGTTTCGATGACCTGGAAGTCGCGGGCTTCGTACTGGACCTTGTTCTGGCCGAATCCGGCCTGGGCCGCGGCCGGCGGGGCCGCCGCCACGCCGCAGGTGGCCAGCAGGACGCCCGCCAGGAAGACTCGGCGCGCGGAGCGGCGCGTCACGATGCGGTCACGGCGCGCCGGGAGCCACCTCCTCGAGACGGGTGAGCGGCGCGTCGCCCCACAGCTCCTCGAGTCGGTAGAAGTCGCGGACCCGCGGCAGGAAGACATGCACGACCGCGCTGATGTAGTCGATGAGAATCCAGGTCCCGGCACTCTGTCCTTCGACCCCCGCCGGGCGCATGCCCGCGGCCCGACCTCGCTCCATCACGGCGTCCGCGATCGCACGGGCATGCGTGTCCGAATCGCCCGAAGCGATTACGAAGTAGTCCGCCGCATCGGAGAGACCGCGGAGATCGAGGAGAACCGGCTCGCGGGCGTTGCGCTCGAGAAGAGCCTCGACGATGACCTCCACGTCGTCGGGGAGTTCTTCCGGCCCACTCGGGCGCTCGACTTCGTCCGTCGTTCTGGGTGTGTCTGCCATAGTTGAATGTGACCCGTGAATCGACTGAGGGATCCTGGCGAGGACGCCGGTCACGACGCGGGGCCCCCGTCTTCGATCTGGTAGGCGAGCGCCCACGTCCCGGGGCCCGTGTGGACCCCGAGCGCGGCGGCTGCCGGCCCCACGAGGAGCTCCTTCGGAGCATAGCGGGACCTGAGCCGACGCGCGATTTCCTCCGCCGTCTCGGGCGCTCCGACGTGAACGACGCCGAGCCGGTATTCTCGGGCGCCGGCGAGCCGCTCCTCCAGCAGTTCGAGCACGCGCTCGACCACGCCGTCGCGTCCGCGGGCCCGACCGATGGGAACCACGCGTCCCTCGTCGGTCAGCGACAGGATCGGCTTGAGGTCCAGCATGCCGCCCAGCCATCCGCGGGTGCGGCCGACCCTTCCGGAGCGCACCAGGTGCTCCATCGTGTCGACGGTGAAGAACACGTTCGACTGGTCGCGCACGCGGCGCAGCTCGTCGGCGACTTCTGACAACGATAGGCCCTCCTCCAGGAGCTCCATAGCCCGGATGACGAGCAGACCGACGCCGAGCGAACCGGACCTCGAATCGACCGCCACCGATGAGACCTCGTCGAATTCCCTCATCACGGTCGCGGCGGACCCCAGTGTACCCGATACCGCGCCGCTGACGAACACGCCGAGCAATTCCTGGGCGCCATGATCGAGCGCCCGGCGACAGGCGTCCCGGAACGACGCGGGTGACGGTTGCGACGTCTTCGGCAACTCCGCTTCGGGATCGCTCATCAGCGTGAGGATCTCCTCCGACTGCAGGTCGACCCCGTCTCGGTACGCCTGGTCGCCGATGATCACCTGGAGCGGGACGACGGTGACCCCATGACGCTCGACCCATTCGTGCGGCAGATCCGCGGACGAGTCGGTGAGCACCGCCGTGTGGTGGCTGGCCGTGCCCACGAGCATCGTATCCTCCGTGAGGCGGGACTCGATCGTCCCGAATCGTTCCAGCACCTCGACGACCTGTTCGGGATGGTCGGCGTGTATGTGCACCTTGGCGACCCGGCCTGAGCGCACGACGATCATCGAGGTGCCGAGACCCTGCAACGCGCCGCGGATCTCCGCCGTGGCCGGCAGCTCACCCCGAATCGCGACCTGAGTGCAATACCGGCCTTCCCCGGCCCCCACGCCCGACTCGCGAACCGCATACAGGGACGGAGCGCCACCCGTCTCCTCCGCCGACTCCAGCGCCGCGTCGTCCAATTGCCCCTCGACGAGGTGCACGATGCCCTCGAAGAACTCGACGACGCCCTTCGCGCCGGCGTCGACGACCCCTGCCTCACGCAGCGCCGGCAGGAGGTCCTTCGTCCGTGCGAGCGACTCGCGCGCCGCGGCCTGCACGTCGGCCAGCCACTGGCGGAGGTCTGAGCGCGAAGAGGTTCCGTTTCGGCTTCCCGCCGCCGCCATGTCGCGCACCACCGACACGATCGTGCCTTCGCGAGGGTCGTCGAGCACGTCGTGCAGCCGTTCGGCGGCGGCGGCGAAGGCGCGGGACACCTCCGGAGTTCCGGCACGCGGGCTGCGGCCGAGATGTTCCGCGAAGCCGAGGAGCAGGTGGGAGAACAGCATGCCGGAGTTGCCGCGTGCGGCCAGAACACTGGCCTCGGCGGCCGTATCCGCCACGTCGTGGAGTGAGCGGGTATCGAGGGGCCGAACGGCGTCGGCGACGGAGCGGAGGGTCAGGGTGAGGTTCGTGCCGGTATCGCCATCCGGCACGGGGAAGACGTTGATGCGGTCGAGCTCCGATCGCTGGCGGCCGACGTTGCGCACGCCCGCCAGCAACAGCTTGCGTAGGCGCCGGCCGTCGAGATACGCGATCCCGGGCGGCCGGCCACGTTCACGGTCGGGCCTGGCGTTCACGTCGCCCCTCCTGAGCGCTGCGCTCCTGCGGCCGGAGCTCCCGGCCGGGCTATTCTTCCTCGGCAACCACCCAGACGGTGACCTCCGGCTGCACCTCCGCGCTCAGCCGGATCGGTATCTTGTAGGTGCCGAGCTGCTTGATCGGCTCGGCCAGCTGGACGTTGCGGCGATCGACCTCTATGCCCTTCTCGGCCAGCGCGTCGGCGATGTCGGACGACGACACCGAACCGAACAGCTTGCCCTCTTCGCCGGCCTTCACCGGAAAGTTCAGGGACTGGCCCTCGATATCGGTCGCCAGCGCCGTCGCCTTTTCGATCTCGCGCGCCGCGGCAGCCACGAGGTGCTCCCGCTCTTCCTCGATGCGGGCCAGGTTGGCCTTCGTCGCCCGGATCGCGAGGCCGCGCGGCACGAGGAAGTTGCGGGCATATCCGGGCTTCACGTCGACGACCTCGCCGACGTCCCCGAGATTCTCCATTTCCTTCATCAGTATGACCTGCATCCGTCTCGTCTCCAGCTGTCGTGGTTGGACCTTCTGTCTCGAAACCCGTCAGGCGGCTCGCCGGCCGAAGCGTTCGCGCACGTTGAGCCAGGTATCGCCGACTCCGAATACGAACGCCGCACCCAGCACCACCGGATACAGCAGCAACGTCGCCAGGAACAGGAGCAGCCATGACCAGGCCGTTGCCCCGGCGGCGCGCAGGACCCAGCCGATCACCGCTCCACCCCGGACGACGTACAACGCGGCCATGAACACCGCCGCGTTCGCCCCGAGGCGCTCGAGCGGTCCGCCCGGCGCCAGCACGAACAGCGCGAGACCCGCGGCGAACAACCACACCAGGTGGTCGTTGAACCGGAACTCCCGTACGGGGGCCGGCGCCTCGGGCCGCCCGGTCAATCGCCCCAGAACATACCACCCGATCGCGAGCGCCGGGAGCGACGCGAGCGCCAGCAGCGCCGGGTACACCTGACGCTGGATCTCCGCCCAGCGCAGAATCGCCCGCGCCACCGACTCGGCGACGTCGGGGCTCGCGGCGGCCGCCTGCGACCATTGCAGCAACACGACGGACGCGAGATCGACCTGGGCGGCCATCCACGCGTCCAGCGCGGCCACGACCGACGGCCGCAGCAGGGCTACTGCGGCCACCGCCACGAACGCCGTCGCCACCGCCGTCAGCGACCGCGTGAACAGGTTGGCCTCGTGCAGCAGCAACGTCGCGATCACGAACCCCGCGCCGAGCAGCAACGGCCACGACCTGAAGGCGAACCACTCCGTGTCGTGTGCGGCACCGCCAGCCAGGAATACGACCGCCAGCAGAACGATGCCGGTGATCAGCGCCGCGACGTCATCGGCCCTCAGAGCCACCAGCATCATCGCCAGCGGTATGAGCACCAGCAGAAGCGGGCTGATCGGCGACGCGAGCAGCGCCAGCGCCAACACCCCGAACCGCAGCGCCGAGGACATCGGGCCGTCGGCCCTCCGCGCCTGCTCGTTCACGTCGATTCGGTCCGCTTAGTCGTAGTAACCCTGGATGTACGGCACGAGGGCCAGGTGACGGGCCCGCTTGATCGCGGTTCCGAGCTGACGCTGGTGCCGCGCACACGTCCCCGTCGCACGACGGGGAAGGATCTTCCCGCGGTCCGTCAGAAATCGCTCCAGGGTGTGCGCGTCCTTGTAGTCGATCAAGTGGACACTGCGCTCGCAGAATCTGCAGACTTTTCTGTAGGCCATGGCTCAGTCCTCGTCCTCTTCGTCGTCCTCGTCGTCATCCTCATCCTCATCCTCGTCGTCATCGTCTTCGTCGTCATCATCGTCACGGCGACGGCGACGGTCGCCGTCATCGTCGTCATCATCATCGTCATCATCGTCGTCGTCATCGTCGTCGTCATCGTCCCGCATCGACGGCGGCGTCGGCAGCTCTCCTTCGGACAGCACGACGAGGTGACGCAGCAGATCTTCATCGAGCTTCAGCAGCCGCTCGTAGTCGGTAAGGGTCTCCGGGGGGGCCGTGAATTGCGCCACGACATAGGTGCCGCTGCGCTGGTCCTCGATCGGATAGGCGAGCTCGCGCTTGCCCCAGTACTCGACCGCGGTGATCTCGGCGCCGGGATGGGAGAGAATCCGCTCGTGGAACTTCTCGATCCTGGCCTCGATGTCTTCGGTGGGCAGGGCCGAGCGAAAAATGTATACGACTTCGTAGTCGCGCATCAGGTCTCCTCTGGTCTCTGCGGCCCCGCGGGTGCGATCCCCCGGAGCAGGAGTGCAGGTTGTGTGTGCCGCGACATTCGCGGCTCCGTCCGCACGTTCGGCGGAGGGCGGTCGAAGCTATCCCCCGAACCGCGAGGATTCAAGCCGGGGCCGGCGCGCCGCCGGCCCCGGTCATCCTTCAGCCGAGGAACGGCAGGAACGCGTGGATCGCCCGACTGAGCTGGGCAAGCGGCTCCGCGCTGCTGTGCACCGACACGAACCACGGTGCGAGCACGAGCGAAACCACGCTCAACAGCTTGATCACGATGTTCATCGACGGACCGGAGGTATCCTTGAACGGATCTCCGACCGTATCGCCGACGACGGCAGCCTTGTGCGAGTCGGAGCCCTTCCCGCCATGCGCGCCGCCTTCGATGTACTTCTTCGCGTTGTCCCAGGCACCGCCGGCGTTCGCCATGAAGAGGGCGAGCAGCACGCCGCTCAGCGTCGCCCCGGCGAGGGTTCCGCCGAGCGCCGCTACTCCGAGGAAGTAACCGACCAGGACGGGCACCAGGATCGCCGTCACGCCCGGAACGACCATCTCCCGCAGCGCGGCGCGCGTCGAGATGTCGACGCAACGGGCCGAATCGGGCTTCGCGGTGCCCTCCATGATCCCGGGAATCTCCCGGAACTGCCGGCGCACCTCGGCCACCATTCCGGCGGCCGCGCGACCGACCGCGGTCATCGTCAGGGCCGCGATGAAGAACGGCGTGATGCCGCCGATGAACATCCCGATCACGACGACCGGGTCGACGATGTTGATGCCGATCTCCGTCAGGCCGACGGCGTTGGAGTAGGCCGAGAACAGGGCCAGCGCCGTGAGGGCCGCCGAGCCGATCGCGAAGCCCTTTCCGATCGCCGCCGTCGTATTGCCCAGCGCATCGAGGCCGTCAGTGATCGCCCGCACGTCAGGACCGAGCCCGCTCATCTCGCTGATGCCGCCCGCGTTGTCGGCGATCGGGCCGTAGGCGTCGACGGACATCGTGACGCCGACGGTGGCCAGCATGCCGACCGCCGCGATTCCGATCCCGTAGAGGCCGGCGAAGCCGTAAGCCAGGTAGATCGCGGCGCAGATGAACAGCAAGGGGGCCGCCACGGACTCGAGACCGACGGCCAGGCCGGTGATGATGTTCGTCGCCGATCCGGTCTCCGAAGCGGCCGCGATCTTCCGGACCGGGCCGGCCGCCGTGTAGTATTCGGTCGCCAGGCCGATCGCGATCCCGGCCAGGGACCCGAAGAGCATGGCCCAGAACGGGCCTGCGGCCGGGTTGACCAGGGTCCAGAACTGATCGGTGGACCCGGCGAACACGTTCAGGTCCACGGTGACGAACCACGCCCCCGCCCAGAACAGCAACGCTCCGACGAAAGTCGTATTCCGGAGCGCCGCGGCCGGGTTCATCTTCTCGAGGATGCGGATCGACAGCACGCCGACCACGCTCGCGAGCAGCCCGATCATCGCATAGATGATCGGCAGCGCCACGGCCGCGAGCCGGTGGTCGGTCGCGACCGCACCCACGGTGGCGCCGAGAACGATCGTCGCTACGATCGAGCCGACGTAGGACTCGAAGATGTCCGCCCCCATCCCCGCCACGTCGCCCACGTTGTCGCCCACGTTGTCGGCGATCGTAGCCGGGTTGCGCGGATCGTCCTCGGGGATTCCGGCCTCCACCTTACCGACCAGGTCGGCCCCCACGTCGGCGGCCTTGGTGTAGATGCCGCCGCCGATGCGCGCGAACAGCGCGATCGAAGAAGCCCCCATCGCGAAACCGGAGACGATCCGACCGAACTCGCCGACGCCGACGGTTTCGGGGCGGAAGATCAGCAGCACCGCACCCAGGCCCGCGAGACCGAGGCTGGCGACGGCGAGGCCCATCACGGCGCCGCCGCTGAAGGCGACGCGCAGCGCCTTGCCCTGCCCCGCGTCACGCGCCGCCTCGGCGGTACGAACGTTGGCCAGGGTGGCCGCGCGCATCCCGACGAAGCCCGCCACGATCGAGCAGAACGCCCCGAACAGGTACGCGTACGCCGTGTCGGCGGCGATCAGGAAGTAGAGGAGGAGCGCCACAACCGCGACGAACGGCACCAGCACGGAGTACTCCCGGCGCAGGAACGCCATCGCTCCGGACTGGATCGCATCCGCCAGCTCCCGCATCACGTCGTTGCCCACCGGCTGTCGCCGCACGTAGGCGAAGAGCAAGAATGCCAGGGCCAGCCCGGCCAGCCCGAGCCACAGGGCATACGTCATCCACTGTTCCACGAATCAGTTCTCCTGTCGGTCGTCCCGTTCGTCCATCGTCAATTGAATCGATTCATCGCCGGCTCGATTCCTTCGGCCAGCCAGCATTCCACGGCTTCCGCCATGGTGTCCATCTGTTCGAGCACCGCCGATTCTTCGGCCGCGCCCGGAGCCGCCAGCACCCAGTCCGCCAGGTCGATCTCCGGCCGATCCGGCGAACCGACGCCAATCCTCAACCGGGCGTAATCGCGCGATCCGAGCACCTCTTCGATCGACGCCAGGCCGTTGTGACCGCCCGCGGAGCCGCGGGCCCGCAGCCGGAACGCGCCCGGCGGCAGGGCCACGTCGTCGACCAGCACGAGGAGATCCCCGCCCGGCTTTACGTCGTGCGCCTCGAGCAGCCGGGGAAGCACCCGACCGCTCCGGTTCATGTATGCGAGGGGTTTCGCCAGGCAGACCGCTTCGTCCCCCACCCGACCCTCGCTGGTCGCGACGCCGCCTGCGGGACGCAACGGCGGCATCGACCAGCGGCGGACGAGATGATCGGCGAGCCACCAGCCGGCGTTGTGCCGGGTGTCGCGGTACGCGTCGCCCGGATTGCCCAGCGCGAGGACTAGCTTCAGCTCTCTTCTTCCTCGTCCTCGGCTTCGGCGTCTTCTTCCTCCTCGCCGCGCGCAGAGATGACCTCGGGTTCGAGACCCTCGAGACCCTCGAGCTCCTCTTCCTCCTCGGTCTCCTCTTCGAGCAGGCGGGGCGGCTGGACCGTGACGATCGTCCGCTCCGGGGCTTCCGACGTCTCGAAGCCCATCGTGTCGAGATCCGACACGTGCAGAGAATCGCCGATTTCGAGCGCGCTCACGTCGATCTCGAACGCCTCCGGGATCTCGTTCGGCAGGCACTCGATCTCCACCTGGTTCAGCGCCTGCTGGAGCACGCCGCCCGAGTTCTTGACTCCGGTGGCGGTGCCGACGATATGCACCGGGACGGACACGCGGATCGTCTCGTCGGCCCGGATCGCGAAGAAGTCGACGTGCAGCACCTGCGGCTTGTACGGATGCCGCTGGATCTCGCGAATCAGCACCTGTCGCGATTTTCCCTCGAGCTGGAGCTCGACGAGCGTGTTGCCCGAGATCCGGCTGGTGAGCGCATCGAACTCGTGCGCGTCCGCCGCGACGGCGATCGAATCGATGCCGTGGCCGTAGATGTTGGCCGGAATCTGGCCCGCCGCGCGCAGCTTGCGCGCATCGCCCTTGCCCCGGCCCTCCCGCATCTCGACCGCCAGGGTGGCGGTTTCTCGTGTATTCATGGACGTCCTTCCTGGTTTCCTGTCGTGCCCGGACCGGCCCTGCGCCTGTCCGTCAGTCGAACAGCTTGCTCACCGAGCGGTTGTAGTGCGTACTCTCGATCGCGCGCGCCAGCAGGTTGGCCACCGAGACGGTTACCAGGCTGGGCAGGCCGCGTCGCTTCTCCTCCGGGATCGCGATCGTATCGGTGACCGTGACCTCGGATACGTCGGCGCCCGCGAGGCGCTCTATCGCCGGCCCCGAAAGCAGGGCGTGCGTGGCGATACAGAAAATCTCCTTCGCGCCGCGTTCGCGCAGCGCCTTGACGGCGTTCACCATCGTCCCGGCCGTATCCACCATGTCGTCCGGGATGATGCAACGCTTCCCGTCCACTTCCCCGACCACGTTCACGACCTCGGCGACGTTCGGCCCGGGGCGACGCTTGTCGATGATCGCGAATCCGGATCCGAGGCGTTTCGCGTATCCTCGCGCCATCTTCGCGGCTCCGACGTCGGTCGCGACGACGACCAGATTGTCGAGATCGCGAGATCGGTAGTGCTGCATGAACACCGGCGCGGCGTAGAGGTGATCGACGGGAATGTCGAAAAACCCCTGCAGCTGATGCTGATGGAAGTCGATCGTGATCAGCCGGTCGGCTCCGGCGGCCACGATCAGATTCGCCATCAGCTTCGCCGCGATCGATACGCGCGGCTGATCCTTCCGGTCCTGCCGCGAGTACCCGTAGTACGGCACGACGGCCGTCACGCGCGCCGCGGAGGCGCGCCGCGCCGCGTCGATCAACAGCAGCAGCTCGAGCAGGTTCTCGGCCGGCGGGTTCGTCGGCTGGATCACGAATACGTCGCGTCCGCGCACGTTCTCGTCGATGCGCACGAAGATCTCGCCGTCCGCGAACCGACGCACGGTCGTCTCGCAGAGCGGCTGTCCCAGTTCGTCCGCGATCTTCGCGGCGAGATCCGGGTTCGCCGTTCCGGTCATGATCATCATCGGCGTGCCGGTCGCCGACAGTTCCGACATCGGATTGCGCCTCATTGTTGTGGAGCGTGGGCGAACGGGCCCGGAACCTTCGAAGCCGCTGGCTTCACCTCGAGCGTTCCGCTCGAAAAACAGCCCATAATGTTATGGGCGCTACGCGGTGCCGTCAAACCTCCTCCAGGGCGGACTGAAGCTCCACCGGGTCCGTCCTCGGCCGCTCGCATACGTGGTCGCGACAGAGGAATGCCGCGGGGGCGCCGGCGTCGCCGGCGAGCGCTACCGTGAACGGCGCGACCGCCGCGAGCTCCTCCGCCAGCTCGTCGTCGTCGGGACGACGCAGTCCTACGACCCGCGGGTGGAAACCGTGGCGGAGTGGCGCCAGGAACTCCGCCGTCCGCTCGTCGTCCCGCGGCCCCGTCACCACGACCTCGGCCGTCGGCCCGAGGGCGAACTGAACGGCCTGCAGAAACGCCGCGTGGCCGGCCGGCGAGGCTCGCACCCGCCCACCGAGCCCGCCCAGCGTGCGCCGCGCCGCTGCTTCCAGGTCGGCACGCCCCGTCAGTCGCGCCGCATGCAGCAGGGCTAGCGCCGCTACGGAGTTCGCCGACGGGAGGGCGCCGTCGGCCGACTCCCGGACCCGGACGAGCGTGGCGTCGACGTCGTGCGCCGTCTGGAAGAAGCCGCCCCCGGGAGCCTCGTAGCGCTCGATCAGTTCCTCGAGAAGCGCCACCGCGGCGGCAAGCCAGCCCGGGTCGTAGCTGGCCTGGTAGAGCTCGATGTCTCCCCAGGCCGCGAACGCGAGATCGTCGGCGAGGGCCGGCACCGCCGCATCTCCACCGCGCCAGCGGTGTTGACGCCGACCGCGGTCGTCGCGCAGCTGCTCCTCCACGAACGTGGCGGCGCGCGCGGCGGCCTCGACGTAGCGCGGCACGTCGAACACCCGCCCTGCGCGGGCGAGCGCCGCGATCGCGAGGCCGTTCCAGTCCGCGAGGATCTTGTCGTCGCGCTCCGGCCTGACGCGCCGGTCGCGGGCGCGACGGAGCCGGCCGCGGATCCGACTCAGCCGGTCGGCGAGCTCGGCCCCTTCGATGCCGTGCCGCTCGGCCAGGGCGTCCGGATCACGGACACCGAGCAGGACGTTCCCGCCCGCTCGCCGTCCCGTCGCCTCGTCGCGGTAGTTTCCTTCCGGCTCGACGTCGAACGCGTCGATCGCCAGCTCGAGGTCCGCCGGATCCGGCAGGGCCGCGGCCAGCTCCGGTATGGTCCACACGTAGTACTTCCCTTCTTCGCCCTCGCTGTCGGCGTCCTCGGCCGAGTGGAAGCCGCCCGACGGATCGGCGAGCTCGTCGAGCACGTAGTCGAGCGTGCGTCGCGCCGTGTCCTCGAAGGCATCGTCGCGAGTCGCCTGCCAGGCTTCCGTGAATGCGAGCGACAATAGCGCCTGGTCGTACAGCATCTTCTCGAAGTGTGGGAGCCGCCACTCCGCATCGGTGGAATATCGGTGGAAGCCGCCGGCGAGCCGATCGTGGATGCCGCCGCGCTCCATCCCTCGCAACGTGACCGTGACCATCCCGAGGAGCGCTTCGTCGCCGGAACGCTCCCAGGCGCGGAGCAGAAACCCGATCACGTGCGGCGACGGGAACTTCGGCGCATCGCCGAACCCGCCGTGCTCGTCGTCGAACCGGGCGGCGAGGGTGCGCACCGCGGCCGCGATCTCGTCGTCCCCCGGGGCGTCGCCCGGCGGCACGGAGGTGGCCTGCTCGAGGGCGCGGGTAATCTCCGTGGCGGAGGTGAGCACGTCGTCACGTCGTTCGCGCCAGAGCTCCTCGAGCCGCGGCAGCAGATCGAGCATCCCGATCCGTCCGGCGCGCGAGGCGCGGGGAAAATAGGTGCCCGCGAAATACGGCTCGAGCTCGGGCGTGAGCACGACGGTGAGCGGCCAGCCACCGTGGCCGTTGAGCATCTGGCAGACGGTCATGTAGACGGCGTCGACGTCCGGTCGCTCTTCACGGTCGACCTTCACGGGTACGAAGCCGTCGTTCAGGAGACGGGCCACCTGCTCGTCCTCGAACGACTCGTGCGCCATCACGTGGCACCAGTGACAGGTGGCGTACCCGATCGAGAGGAAGATTGGCCGCTCGAGCCGACGCGCCTCCGCGAACGCCGCGTCCCCCCATG
>JASFRN010000025.1:0-30628 GCA_050114915.1 Gemmatimonadales bacterium
CGCTCGCGGTGCGGCCCGACGACGAGCACGCGGCCCGCACGCTCGCCACCGCGCTCTACGTCCGGGACCGTCCCGACGAAGCGCTCGACGCCTGGAACCGGGCCGACGAGCCGACCGTCGACCTCGTTCGGATCGCGGGCCTGGACCGCGTGGACTATCGACCGGCGGCCCGACTGATCGGACTCGAGGGCGGCGAACTGCTGACGGCTCGCCGTCTCGCCCTGGCGCGCCGGCGCCTGGCGTCGATGCCCGCGGCCGCCCTGTCCCGCGCCGCGTACGCGCCCACCGGCGGCGGGCGCGCGGACGTCGTGGCGGCCGTCGTCGAGCGGCCGGGACTGCCCGATGCCCCGGTACCGCTCGCGGCCACCACGCTGCGGGCGGCGATTCGACGGGAGATCGCGCTCTCGGCCACCTCGCCGCTGGGACGGGGCGAGACCTGGACGGGCGCCTGGCGCTGGTGGAAGCAACGACCCGCCGTGTCGTTCGAGCTCTCCACGCCGGCGGACGTCGGTCCCCCGGCCGTCTGGACGCTGGCCGCGGGGTGGGAGCGCGAGACCTACGGCCTGGCCGGCGACCCCTCCGACCCCCGTCCGCGGACCGAGCGGGCCGGGGTGCGGCTCGACGGCTCGTGGTGGATCACCCCCGCCCTCCGGGCCGCTCCCCGCGTGGGCTACGACCGCTGGCGAGACGCGGGCGGCGCCCTGCGGGGCGGTGCCGCGCTGGAGACCCGGGCGGCCGCCGACCGTCTACGATTGGTCGTCGAAGCCGACCACTGGTTCGGACTCGGCGGCGGCCCCTCGTTCGCCGCGGCGGGCGCCGGCGTGGAGGCGTCCACGCGCGCCGCGCCCGACGGCCTCGTGGCGACGGCTCGCGCATACGTGCGCACCGCCGGCGCCGGGGCGCCGCGCACGGAATGGCCGGGTGCGGGCACCGGCGTGGCCCGGGACGAGCTGCTGCGCGCGCACCCGTTGCTCGACGGCGGCGTGCTCTCGGGCCCCGCGTTCGATCGCCACCTCGCCGGGGGCGGCCTCGAGATCGTGCGCTGGCTGCCCGTCGGAAGCGTCCTGAGGATCGGTCCGGCCGGCTTCGTCGACGCCGCCCGGGCCTGGGGCGAACGGTCCGGAGACTCGTGGATCGACGCGGGCCTGGGCGTACGGGTCACGACGTCGGGCGGCGGCCCGGTCCTGCGGCTCGATGCCGCGGCCGGACTCTCCGATGATGAATGGGCGCTGTCGGTGGGCTGGGTAGCGGGCGATTGACCCGCCGGACTTCAGGTAAAACGGCGGCGCGCCACCGGGCATCGTGACCCGACGGCGCGCCGACGACACCGCCTACCAGTCGTCGTCCTCGTCGTCCTCGTCGATGTAGTCGTCGAGGTCATCGTCCTCGTCGTCGTCCCAGTCGAGATCGTCGAGGTCGTCGTCATCGTCGTCGAGGTCCCAGTCCTCGTCGTCGAGATCCTCGTCGTCGTCCCAGTCGTCGTCTTCTTCGTCGTCGTCCCAGTCGGCGCGGGGCGCCGCGAACTCGTCGAAGGCGATCTCCGAGTCCGTCTCGACCAGGTCCAACAGCGTCGTCAGCATGCCCGGCTCCTTGTGATTCCTGTTGGGAATGGGGACGAATCTGCCTGTTTATAGCACGGAATCGTCGTGTGTCAAGCCGGATTCACGGTGAAGGCCGGCGCGACTCGCGGCCGGATCGCGGAAAGGCCCGATTCGCGCGCCGCTCACGCCTCGACGGCGCGCCGATCCCGCTTGCGTTCGTGGGCCTTCAAGGAGCGCTTGCGCAGGCGGATCGCGTCGGGCGTGACCTCCACGAGCTCGTCCTCCGCGATGAACTCGAGCCCGAACTCGAGCGTCACCTCGCGGGGCGGCTCGAGCATGATCGCGTCGTCCGATCCCGCCGCGCGGATGTTCGTCAGCTTCTTCCCCTTCGTGACGTTCACCTCGAGGTCGTTTTCCCGGGCATTCTCGCCGACGATCATCCCGTCATAGACGGCGGTGCCGGGTCCGAGGAACAGCCGGCCGCGCTCCTGCAGGTTGAACAGCGAGAATCCCGTCGCCGTCCCCTCCGCCATCGAGACCAGCGCGCCCGTCTTGCGGCCCTCGAGCTCGCCGGCCCACGGGGCATAATGGGAAAACTGGCGGTGGAGCGTGCCCTCGCCGCGGGTGTCGGTGAGGAACTCACCCCGGTAGCCGGTGAGGGCGCGCGACGGCACGAGGAAGCGCAGCCGGGTGAGGCCGCCCTCGGCGCGGTGCATGTCCTGCATCTCGCCGCGCCGCTCGCCCAGGTGCTGGATGACGACACCGGTCATCGACTCCGGCACGTCCGCGACGACCTCCTCCCAGGGTTCCTCGAGCGTGCCGTCGGCGCCTTCCCGCGTGATCACGCGCGGTCGCCCCACCGCGAACTCGTACCCCTCCCGCCGCATCGTCTCCATGAGGATCGTCAGGTGCAGCTCCCCCCGGCCCGAGACCCGCAGCCGATTGGGATCCGCGGTGTCCTCCACGCGGAGCGCTACGTTCGACAGCGTTTCCCGCTGCAGGCGTTCGCGGATCTGACGCGACGTGACGTACTGGCCGGAGCGGCCGGCGAACGGCGAAGTGTTCGGGGTGATCTCCACCGACAGGGTCGGCGGCTCCACGGCGATCCCCGGCAGGCGCCCGGGCGCCTCGGGGTCGCACAGGGTGGCGCCGATCTCCGCCCCCTCGACACCGGAGATCGCGACGATCTCGCCCGCCCCGGCTTCCTCGATCTCCGCCCGCCCGAGAGACTCGTACGCGTAGAGCTTCGGCACCTTGACCGGCTGCAGCGGTTCGTCCGCGTCGAGCGGCCAGGCGGCGACGAGATCGCCGGCGGCCAGGCGTCCGCGCTCGATCCGCCCGATGCCCATCCGGCCGAGGTAGGGCGAGTAGTCGAGCGTCGAGACGAGCAGCTGGAAGGGACCCTCGGGATCGCCCTCCGGCGCCGGCACCCGCTCGGCCACGGTCTCGAACAATGCCTCGAGGTTCCCGGGCCGCTCGTCGGGCTGCCGTCCGGCCCAGCCTTCGCGCGCCGACGCGTAGAGGAAGGGAGCGTCGAGCTGCCGATCGGTCGCCTCGAGCTCCATGAGCAGCTCGAGCACCTCGTCGTGGACTCGCTCCGGGTCGGAGTCGGAACGGTCGACCTTGTTGATGATCACGATCGGCTGGAGGCCCAGCGACAGCGCCTTGCGGGTCACGAACCGCGTCTGCGGCATCGGGCCCTCGAAGGCGTCGACCAGGAGGAGGACGCCGTCGACCATGCGGAGGATCCGCTCGACCTCGCCCCCGAAGTCGGCGTGGCCGGGGGTGTCGACGAGGTTGAACTTGTACGACGTGCCGTCCGGCGCCTGCCAGCGGACGGCCGCGTTCTTCGAGAAGATCGTTATCCCCCGCTCCTTCTCGAGCGGGTTGGAGTCCATCACGCGCTCCTCCACCTGTTGCCCCGCCCGGAACGTACCGGTCTGGCGGAGCATCTGGTCGACGAGCGTCGTCTTCCCGTGATCGACGTGCGCGATGATCGCGATGTTGCGGATTCGTGTACTCATGTCCTCTAACGTAACGGTCTGCCGGCACCGCATGGAACGAGGCCCGGCCGGGCGACGGACGACTCGCAGACGAAAGCCGCGCAAGATGGGGCGGCGGCGGAAAAATGAAAGAGGCGGGGGGTTTCCACGCGTTGCTGCCCCCCGGAATCCGACCTAGGTTGGAACGCATGACGCCCCGCCGACCGCAGCGCCCGACACGCCCCTCCCGGCTACGCCGGATCGCCCCGAATCACGCGCTGCGCGGCCTCGCATCCCTGGCGCTGGTCGGCCTGCTGGCCCTCGGCGCCTGTGACAAGCCGACGGCGTTCGGCGAGGCCGATTCGCTGATCGTCGTCGCCGACTCGGCCCTGTGGAGCGGCGTCGAGCAGGACACGTACGACGCGCTGGAGCCTCCCGTGTTCACCGTACGGGAGGAGAAGACCTTCAACGTCACGTTCGTGGCGAACACGGCCTCCGAGCTCGAGCAGCTGCTGTTGTGGAAGCAGGTGCTGGTGTTCGGGCCCGCCGACGACCCCCGCATCCAGGCGATCGTCGACGCGTCCGGGCGCGAGGCGGCCGTGGAGCCCGGTGACATCGTCCAGGCCGACAACGTGTGGGCGCGCGGCCAGCTCGCCACCGCGATCGTTCTCGACCCCGCCGATCCGGCGGCGTCCTGGCGCGCCGCGCTTCCCGAGCTGCACGACCTGCTCGACGATCAGTTCCGGTCGTACGCCACGTCGCGCATGTGGGTGAGCGGCGAGGACACCGCGTTCGCGGCGCGGGTGGCGGACCGTTACGGGATCACCCTGCGGGCGCCGCAGATCTATCACGGGCGGATCGCGGAGGACGGCACGATCCGCCTGCGCAACGACCGGCCCTCGCCCGCCGATCGCATCCGCTCGATCCTGATCGAGCGCCGGGATCCCGGCAGCGGCGCCGCGAGCGCCGACGCCCCGCTCGACCCGGAGGCCGTGTTCGCCTGGCGCGAGGGGATCGACAGCACCGCTTACAACGTTCCTCAGAGCATCGAGAGGGTCGACGTCGCGCCGCGCCGGTTCGAGTTGAACGGCGCCCCGGCCATCGAAGTGCGCGGCATCTGGCACGACGAAGCGGCCTACCCGGCGGCGGGCCCCTTCATGGCCCGGGCCGTGCGCTGCCCCGACGCGACCTGGTTCTTCGACGCGTGGCTCTACGCCCCGCACCCGGAGGACAGCAAATACGAGTACATGTTGCAGCTCGAGGAGATTCTCGACTCGTTCCGCTGCAGCCCTTGAACGAAGTGACGACACATCCATGTCTTTCGTCCACCTTCATTGTCACAGCGAGTATTCCCTTCTCGACGGAGCCAACCCGGTAGATGCGCTGATCGACCGGGCGGCGGCGTTCGACATGCCGGCGCTGGCGATCACCGATCACGGCAACCTCCACGGTGCGTGGGAATTCCAGGAAAAGGCCCGTAAGCGCGGGATCAAGCCGATCCTCGGCTTCGAGGCCTACGTGGCGTACGGCAGCCGGTTCTCGAAGGAACGGCCGCCCGACGCGCCGGCCAACTATGCCCACCTGGTCGTGCTGGCCGCGGACCGGCGTGGCTACGACAACCTGATCAAGCTCTCCTCGCGCGGGTTCACCGAGGGCTTCTACCACAAGCCGCGCGTCGACCGGGAGCTCCTGGAGGAATGCGCCGACGGACTGGTGATCACGAGCGCCTGCCTGGCCGGAGAGGTCGCGCGGTCGCTGGAACGCGACCGCTACGACGAGGCGAAGGCGACGGCCGAGTGGTACGCCCGCACCTTCCCGGGCCGCTACTTCCTCGAGGTGCAGAACCACGGGATCCCCGGGCAGGACAAGGTGAACGAGGGCGTGTTCCGGCTCGGCGAGGAGCTGGGGCTGCCCGTCATCATCACGAATGACGCGCATTACCTGCGCCGCGAGGACGCCGACGCGCACGACACGCTGCTGTGCATCGGCACCGGCAAGTTCAAGGATGACCCCGACCGGCTCTCCTTCTACGGCCAGGAGAGCTACTTCAAGTCGACCGACGAGATGGCGGAGCTGTTCCCCGACCGACCCGAGCTGCTGGAGAACACGCAGCGGGTGGCGGATCTCTGCGACGTCCAGTTCGAGCAGCAGTACCACCTGCCGAACTTCCCGCTTCCCGACGAGTTCGACGCCGACATGTCGTACCTGCGCGACCTCACGTACGAGGGCGCGCAGGAGCGGTACGGCGACCCGCTGCCGGAGGACGTGACGGACCGCCTCGAGTTCGAGCTCGGTGTCATCGAGGAAACCGGCTACGCGGGCTATCTCCTGATCGTGTGGGACTTCATCCGGGCGGCCCGCGAGCTCGGCATCCCGGTCGGGCCGGGCCGTGGATCGGCCGCCGGGTCGATCATCTGCTACTGCCTGCGGATCACCGACGTCGACCCGCTCGCCTTCGATCTCCTGTTCGAGCGCTTCCTGAACCCCGACCGCGTGTCGATGCCGGACATCGACATCGATTTCTGCTACGAGCGCCGTGGCCGGATCATCGACTACGTGCGCGACAAGTACGGCGCCGATTCGGTGGGGCAGATCATCACCTTCGGCACCATGCTCGCCCGCGCGGCGCTGCGCGACGTGGGCCGCGTGCAGGGTTGGCAGCCCGGTGAGATCGACAAGCTCGCGAAGCTGATCCCGAACAGCCCGGGGTACTCGCTCACCGCCGAAGAGGCGGTCGACAAGGTCAAGGAGCTCGCGGACCTCTACCGGAGCGACGCCCGCACTCGTCAGCTGCTGGACGAGACGATGCGGATCGAAGGGCTGAAGCGGCACACGTCGGTGCACGCGGCCGGCGTCGTGATCGCGCCCGGCCCGCTCGAGGATTTCGTGCCGGTCTGCCGGGACACCCGGGGCGACGAGGACTCGGTCATCACCCAGTACGACATGGTCGCGCTGGAAAAGGCCGGGATGCTGAAGATGGACTTCCTCGGCCTCCGCAACCTGACGGTCATCCACGACGCGAAGCAGATGATCGAGGAGCGGCACGGCGCCACCGTCGACTGGGACGAGATCGGGCTCGGCGATTCGCAGGTGTTCGAGATGCTCGCGGGCGGGGGCACGAGCGGGATCTTCCAGTTCGAGTCGGCGCTGGCGACCGAGAAGCTCCGGGCGATGCGCTGCGACCGGTTCGAAGACCTCGTCGCCGTGAACGCGCTCATCCGCCCCGGCCCGCTCGACGCCGGGATGACCGACGTGTACATCCGCCGCAAGCGCGGCTTCGAACCGGTGCAGTATCCGACGCCGGAGCTCGAGAACCTGCTCGAGCCGACGTACGGAATCTTCACCTACCAGGAGCAGGTGATGCGGGCGGCGAACGTGCTCGCCGGCTTCACCCTCGCCGAAGCGGACGTGCTCCGGAAGGCGGTCGGGAAGAAGGACGCGGAGCTGACCGACAAGGTGCTCGGCGACTTCGAGAAGCGTGCCGTGGAGCGCGGCCTGTCGAAAGCGAAGGCCAGCGAGATCGCGGAGCTGATCCGGACGTTCGGCCGCTACGGGTTCAACAAGGCCCACTCGGTCGCGTACGCGGTCATCTCATACCGGACGGCGTGGCTGAAGGCGCATTACCCGGCCGAGTTCATGGCGGCGCTGATGTCCTCGTACATCGACAGCACCGACCGGGTCGTGTCCTACATCGGCACGGCCCGCGCGATGGGCCTCGAGATCCTGCCGCCCAGCGTCAACGATTCCGGGTACAAGTTCACGGTGGTCGGCGACGGCCAGGTCCGATTCGGCCTCGGGGCGATCAAGGGCGTGGGCGAGTCGGCGATCCGCTCGATCCGGGAAGGCCGTGAAGACGGCCCGTTCGAGTCGCTGTTCGATTTCTGCCAGCGCATCGATCTGCGCCTGAACAACAAGCGGGTGATCGAGTGCCTGATCGCGGCGGGCGCGCTCGACGCGTTCGGCGAACGGGCCGCGCTGATCGCCGGCCTCGAGACCGCGCTTTCGGAGGCGCAGGCCCGACAGCGTGAGCGGGACACCGGACAGGAGTCCCTGTTCGGGGGCTCGACGCCGGTCGAGCGCCCCACGCCGCGCATTCCGACCGTCGCTCCGTGGACGGAGCAGGAACGGCTCAAGGAGGAGAAGGCGGTGCTCGGCTTCTACATCTCCGGGCATCCGCTCGACCGGTTCCGCGACATCGTCGAGCTGCTGGCCCTCGAAGCCAATACGTCGACGCTCGAGCAGATGAGGGACCGCAAGGTGCAGCTCGCCTGCGTGGTGACGAGCATGGACGTGCGCGTGTCCCGGAAGAGCGGGAAGGAGTGGTGCCGCCTC
Organism: Gemmatimonadales bacterium; assembly: GCA_050114915.1. Lineage (GTDB taxonomy): Bacteria > Gemmatimonadota > Gemmatimonadetes > Palauibacterales > Palauibacteraceae > JARFPW01. Next base: position 7,856 of record JASFRN010000025.1, read on the forward strand.
TCCGTGGAGGATTTCTACGGCACGGCCGAGGCGCTCGTGTTCGGTGACACGTGGGCCGCGACTCGCGACCTGTTCGCCGAGGATCTGCCCGTCGTGATCGAGGGAACCGTGTCCGGAAACTCGCGGGACGAGGAGGATCCCCCCATCTTCGTGGACTCGGTGCGTCGCCTCCGCGAGCTGGGAGCTACCGGCCAGATCGGGGTGTGCATCGAGCTGAAGCAGGGCATGGAATGCGCGCCCGACGAGTTCACGCGGGTGCGAGAGGTGCTCGAGTCATCGCCGGGCCCCGGCCCGGTGCTGGTGCGCTGGCGGCCCGAAGGATCGAACGGCAACGGGTCGAGCGGCGAAACGCCGACGCTCGTCTCGAGCCTCGGCGTATCACCCGACGCCGGGCTGCTGTCGGACCTCCGGGCCCTGCTCGGCGGAGACCGGGTACACCTTACGCGCGGCTGAGAGGCCGCGCCCCGCGTCACGGGAGATCGCTGTGAGCGACGAAGATAGATCGGAGGGAGGCTCCCGGCCCCCCTCCCCGATGGAGCGTGTGCAGCTGGCGCGTCACCAGGAGCGCCCGTTCACCCTCGACTACGTGAACGCCCTGTTCGAGGACTGGGTCGAGCTGCACGGCGACCGCAAGTTCCGCGACGATCCGTCGATCGTCGGCGGCTGGGCCCGGTTCAACGGACGCAGCATCATGGTCATCGGCCATCAGAAGGGCCGGGACATGAAGGAGAACCTGCACCGCAACTTCGGCTCCCCCCATCCCGAGGGATATCGGAAAGCCGAGCGCCTGATGAAGCTGGCCGCGAAGTTCGGCCGGCCGATCCTGACCTTCGTGGACACCCAGGGCGCGTACCCTGGCATCGGCGCCGAGGAGCGGGGACAGGCCGAGGCGATCGCCCGCAACCTGTTCGTAATGTCGGGTCTCCCGGTGCCGATCGTCACCACGATCATCGGCGAGGGCGGCAGCGGCGGCGCCCTCGGCATCGCGGTCGCCGACCGCGTGCTCATGCTCGAGAACGCGATCTACTCGGTGATCTCGCCCGAGGGTTGCGCCGCGATCCTGTGGCGCAGCCGCGACCGGGCCGAAGAGGCGGCCGAGAACCTCAAGGTGACGGCGAACGACCTCGCCGGCTTCGGGATCATCGACGAAGTGGTGCCCGAACCCCCGGGCGGCGCGCACCTCGACGCCGAGGCGGCCGCGATTGCCCTCGGCCGCTCGCTGGGCCGTCACCTCGACGAGCTCGCCGAGCTCGACGGTGATGAGCTGATCCGCCTGCGGCGGGAGAAGTTCTACGCGATGGGGCGCTGGGAAGAGATCGGAACGTGACCCCACCCGGATCCGCCCCCGAACCGGTGCGGCCGGCACGGCCGATTCCGGTAACCGGAGCCCGCAAGGCCCGACAGATCGTCGAGGTGCGCTTCCAGGGCGTGCGCTCGGACTATTTCCGCTTCGGGGGTGACGTTCCGCTTCGCGAGAGCGAGTACGTGATCGTCGAGGCCGACCGGGGCCAGGACCTCGGCTGGGTTCGGCGGGCGGTCGACGCCGACGCGCACTGCGAGGGCGGGTGCGACCACGCCCATCACGGCCCGGCCGTGCCTCCCCAGAAGCGGGTGCTGCGGCGGGCGGCGCCGGTCGACGTGGAACGGCGGCTGACGCTCGACGGCGAGGAGCCCGAAGTGCGGCGCCGGACCCGCGATCTGGTGCGCCGGCACGGCCTGCGGATGAAGGTCAGCGAGGCGGAGTGGCAGTGGGATCGGAACAAGCTCACGATTTACTTCACGGCCGACAAGCGCGTCGATTTCCGGGCCCTCGTGAAGGAGATGGCGCGGACGTTCAAGACCCGCATCGAGTTGCGGCAGATCGGCGTGCGCGACGAAGCGAAACGCCTGGGCGGCCTGGGACGGTGCGGCCGGGAGCTCTGCTGCCGGCTCTGGCTGCCGACGATCGAGCCGGTCACGCTCCAGCTCGCCAAGGACCAGGGACTGTCGCTCAACCCGGCCCAGATCTCCGGGGCGTGCGGGCGCTTGATGTCGTGCCTGCATTACGAGCACGAGTTCTACGTGCAGGCGAAGAAGCGGTTTCCGAAGGTCGGCCGTACCCTGTCGACGGACCTCGGCGAGGAGACGGTCGTCGCCTGGGACATCTTTCGCGACACCGTCTCGCTGCGTGACGAGGGCGGCAATGTTCGGACCGTCCCGCTCGAAGAGGTGAAACGCGAGACGACGGCGGCCCGCCCCGAGCGCGTGATGCGCCGCCGCGGCGTGCGGGGACGCCCCGGACGCGGCGGCGAGCAATCCGGGAAACGGCGCGACGAGCGGCCGAAGCGCGAACCGCCCGACGGTCGGCGCGACGAGCGGGACGCGGCGCGCTGACGTCGCGGGGCCGGGCCCGGCCCCGATCCACGACATCCACGGTAACCCATGGACGACCATTGGCCGACTACTACCTGACCACCGCCATCGACTACGCGAACGGCGATCCCCACATGGGGCACGCGTTCGAAAAGATCGGCGCCGACGTCATCGCCCGGTACCGCCGCCTCAGGGGGGACGAGGTCCGCTTTGCGATCGGCATGGACGAGCACGGCCAGAACGTGCTGAAGGAGGCCGACGAGCAGGGGGTCGGTCCCCAGGCCTGGGTCGACGCGATCGCCGAGCAGTTCCGTCTCACGTGGGAAAAGGTGCACGTCTCGAACACCGATTTCGTGCGTACGACGGATGCCGCACACGCGACCGCCGTCCAGGCCCTGATCCGACGGATCCGCGACGCGGGGGACATCTACCTCGACCACTACGAGGGCTACTACTGCGAGCGCTGCGAAGCCTTCCGGAAGGAGTCCGAGCTCGTCGACGGGCGCTGCCCCTACCACCCCTCGCGCGAGATCACGTGGACGGAGGAGGAGAACTACTTCTTCCGCCTCTCGAAGTACACGCAGCCCTTACTCGACCACATCGCGGCGCACCCGGAATTCGTGCAGCCCGAGAGCCGACGCAACGAGATCCTGCGCCTGCTCGAGGGCGGGCTCGAGGACATCAGCGCCTCGCGCTCGCGGGTGCCGTGGGGCGTTCCCTTCCCGGACGCGGAGGGACACACGGTCTACGTGTGGTTCGACGCCCTGCCCAACTATCTCTCGGTACTCGGCTTCCCCGACGGCGACTACGAGCGCTGGTGGCCCGCCGATCTGCATGTCATCGGGAAGGACATCACTCGCTTCCATTGCGTCATCTGGCCGGCCATGCTGATGTCCGCCGGCCTGCCGCTTCCCGCCGTGGTGTGGGGCCACGGGTTCGTGAAGATCGGCGGGGGGAAGCTCTCCAAGTCGGAGGCCAAGCGCCTCGACCTCGAAGAGCTGATCGAGCGGCGGGGCCCCGATGCGTTCCGCTACATCCTCATGCGCGAGGCGCCCTGGGACTCCGACCGGGATTTTCCGTCGGTCGAAAGCTTCCTGCAGCAATTCGACGAACGCTACCAGGCCGACCTGGCCAACGACCTCGGCAACCTGCTGAACCGGACGGTGTCGATGGTGCGCAAGTATCGCGGCGGCCGCCTGGTCCACGAAGACTCCACGGAGCTCGACGGGACGGCGGACGAGCTGCTCGCGGCCTACGTCGAGCGCATGGACGCGCTCCAGCTCCACGACGCCCTGGAAGCCGCAATGGCGATCGTGCGGCGCTCCAACGCCTGGGTCGACGCCTCCGCGCCGTGGGCGCTGGCGAAAGATCCGGATGCCGCCGAGGAGCTGGACGCGGTGCTCGGCGGCCTGGTGCGCGCGCTCGCCAGGGTCGCCACCGCCCTGCAACCGTTCATGCCGGAAAAATCTGCAGAGCTGTGGAGGCGCCTGGGCGGCGCCGACGACCCGCCGCCGCTGGACGCGCTGCACGGCAGCTGGCCGTCCGCCCTCCCGGAAGACAGCGTCGGCGTTCTGTTCCCGCGCATCGAGGCCGAGGGCGACTGACGGGGCTCTCGGGACGCGTGGAACCTTCCGGCCCTGCGGCACTATCCTTGCTTGACAGCTTCGGCCGGTGCGCTTTAGTCTGAGGCCGTCCCGCCCGGAGAAGCCGTATGTCTCTCTCCCGGGCCGTCGCGAGCGGACGTCTCGCGGCAACGCCGTCGAAGACGGCGAATTCTCTATACACTGACGGGGTGCACCTCTTCCCTCGGACCTGGCGGTCGGGGATTCGTGTGCCCGGACCTCATATAGCCGGACGGGTATGCGGGAGCGCAACGAAAACAACCAGCAGGACGCGCAGCGGGAGGCCGAACTGAAGCCACGACGCTGGACGGTCCAGATCATGCCCGACGGTGGCGGCTCGATCCGCCACTTCCGGATCACGCGCCGCATGGTGCGAATCGGCGCGGGCATCGTCGCGGCGCTCGTGCTCGTGGCCGCGGGGTTCGCCATCAGCCTCGGCGCCGACGCGGTGCGCACGGCCGAGCTCGTCCGCCTGCGGATCGAGAACCGGGCGCTCACCAAGGACCTCGCCCGGATGGAGACGCAGGTCTCGACGCTGGACGGCTACCTGGATCGGCTGTCCGACCGCGACCAGCAGATCCGTCTGCTCGCGGGCCTTCCGCTGATCGATCCCGACGTGCAGGCGGTCGGAGTCGGTGGACCCAAGTCCGACGCCCCCGGGACGGATCGCTTCCTCCGGGCCTCGCCCGAGCTCGCCGAGCGCACGCTCGCCCTCGGCTACGACGTCGACAAGCTCACCCGCCAGGTCGAGCTGCTCTCCTCGAGCTTCGACGAGGCGATGGATTCGGTGCGCGTGCACGAGGCGATCTTCCGCGCCCGCCCGTCGATCCGGCCCGTCCAGGCGAAGGACTCCTGGATCAGCTCCAGCTTCAGCCGCAGCCGGTTCCACCCGGTGCTGCTGGTGAACCGGCCCCACGAGGGCATCGACATCGCCGCGCCGGAGGGCACTCCCTTCCTGGCCACGGCCGCCGGCCGCGTCGTGTTCGCGGGCGCGAAGCCGGGCTACGGGAAGATGGTGGAGATCGACCACGGCTTCGGCTACGTGACGCGCTATGCCCACGCCGCCACGGTGAACGTCAAGCGCGGGCAGCGCGTCGACCGCGGCGATCTGCTGGGCGAGATCGGCCGCACCGGCCTCGCTACGGCCCCGAACCTCCACTACGAAGTCCTCGTGGACGGCAAGCCGGCCAACCCGCGGAACTACCTGCTGGACGACCTCACGTACTGAGCGAGGGCCGCCCCCCTCGGGTGGCCCGACCCATCGAATCTCCCCCGGTTTCGCCCGTTCTCACGTTTGAAAAATGCGTGAGGCGCGGGTAGATTTGCGCCCGCACCAAATCGTCCCCACCGGGGCCTCAACGTGGAGAAAGCATGCGGATGACCCATCGGATTTCCGCCGTTCTGGTCGCGGCGCTCGCCATCAGCGCCGCGGCGTGCGGCCGAAGCGTCACCGTCGAGGTGACGACGGAAGGCGCCGACGGCGCCGCGCAGCCGCAGGGCAACCTGCCGCTGGAGTTCCTGCCCTTCAATCGCGACTCGGTGTTCGACGCGCTGGACGCGCAGGCGGAGACGCCCCGCCCCCAGATGTCGGACGACCTCGAGGCGGCCTCGCAGCGCGTCACCAACCTGCAGACCGACTGGCGGGAAGCGGAGAACGAGTGGAGCGCGACCCGCGACTCGCTGCGCCAGCTGCGCGACCGGCTCGATCAGCTCGACTCCCGCGACCCGAATTACCGGCAGCTCTACGACCAGTTCGGACGGATCGAGAGCCGGGAACGGCAGCTGGACCGGGCCCGCAAGGCGGCGTTCGACAGCTTCACGACGGCGCAGAACCAGGTGTCCGCCCGGCTCGACTCCTTCAAGGTGGTCCGCGACACGTGGGCCGACGAAGCCTACGCCGACTACTACGACATCGAGACCCAGATCCTCGACGGACGCGAGATCATACAGGACACGACGAGCGCGCAGGGAACGGTCACGGTGAGCCTGCCCGGCGGCGACTGGTATGTGACCACACGCACGCCCGTCGCGGAGGGCGAGCTTTACTGGAACCTGCAGATCCCGGACGTGGATACGCTGCGCCTCGACGAATCCAACGGCGAGCTCCGTCCGCGTATCTGAGCTTCGTCCCACACCCGGCCCCGGGCCGCCGAGCGCGCCCCGGGGTCGATCTTCCCCTTCCCCGGACCTGATGAACGACCTCCTGGATCTCGGCAGCGGCATGACCTTCGAGGTAGACCGCAGCCACGTGGGTTGGCTGACGCTCGACCAGGAAGGTCCGGTGAACACCCTCTCCAGCGACGTCCTCCGGGCGTTCGACGGGCTGCTCGCGCAGCTCGAGTCGCGGATCGCCAACGGCCAGATCCACGCGCTCGGCATCCGCAGCGCCAAGTCGGGCACGTTCATCGCGGGAGCCGACGTGCGCGAGTTCGCCCGCCTCGAGTCGGCGGAGGAGGCGAGGAAGGGGAGCGCCGAGGGACAGCGGATCTTCCGTCGACTGCAGCGGTTGCGGGTCCCGACGATCGCCGTGATCGACGGGACGTGCCTGGGCGGGGGCACCGAGCTCGCCCTGCACTGCGACTATCGGATCGCCACCGACCGCCCCGCCACGAAGATCGGACTCCCCGAAGTCCGTCTCGGGATCATCCCCGGCTTCGGCGGCACCGTGCGCCTGCCGGCCGTGGTGGGATTGCAGGAGGCGCTGGGGATGATCCTCACCGGGAAGCCGGTCGGTTCCCGGAAGGCGCTGCGGATCGGCCTCGTCGACCGGGTGGTCCCGGCGGCCCGCCTCGAGAAGGAGCTCGACGAGTTCATGACGCTCGTCCTCTCCAAGCGTATCCCGGAGCGTGAGCGCGACGTGTCGCTCGCCACGCGGCTACTCGAGGGAACGGGGATCGGACGCAAGATCCTGTTCTCGGCCGCGCGCAAGCGCATCCGCAAGGAAGCGGGGGATCATTACCCGGCCCCGTTCCGGGCGATCGACGTCATCGAATCGTCGTTCGGGACCAACCTCGACGAGGCCTACGCCAACGAGGCGAAGGCGCTCGGCGAGCTCCTGACGAGTGCGGGGTCGCAGAACCTGGTTCGGGTGTTCCTGCTCTCCCAGCAGGCGAAGCGGGCCCTCCCGGGCCGTGCGATGGAGGCGGCGACCGAGATCCGGAAGGCCGCGGTGCTGGGCGCCGGGGTGATGGGCGGCGCCATCGCCGAGCTCATCGCCTCGAACGACGTCCCCGTCGTCCTCAAGGACATCGATCGGGGAGCGCTCGATTCGGGTCTCAAGCACGCGGCTGAGCTGCTGAAGAAGGCCGCGGCCGCACGGGTGTTCTCCGAGGAAGAGGCAGGTCTCAAGCTCGCGCTGATCACCGGGACTCTCGAGTACGACGGCTTCGACGACGTCGACCTGGCGATCGAGGCCGTGGTGGAGCGCCTGCCGGTCAAGCAGCAGGTGCTGCGCGAGGTCGAGGCGGCCATGCCCGACACCGCGGTCCTGGCCACGAACACCTCTTCCCTGTCGGTCACGGAGATGGCGCGCGCCGTCGAGCGCCCCGCTCACGTGATCGGCATCCACTTCTTCAACCCGGTGCACAAGATGCCGCTGGTGGAAGTCGTGCGCCCCGCCACGGCCGACGAGGCCGTGGTCGCGACCGGCGTCCGCTTCGTGCTCGACATGGGAAAGACGCCGGTCGTCGTCGCCGACCGGCCGGGGTTCCTGGTGAACCGCCTGCTCAGCCCGTACCTGAGCGAGGCCGGCCGCTTGCTCGCCGAGGGCGCCAGCGTCGAACACGTCGACGCGGTGCTCACCGACTTCGGAATGCCGATGGGCCCCCTGCGGCTGCTCGACGAGGTCGGGTTCGACATCGCCGAGCACGCGGGCAAGGAGATGGGCGCCGCCTTCGGCGACCGGCTCGCGACGGCCGACGTCATCGACCGCCTGATCGACAGCGGTCGTCTCGGCAAGAAGAACGGACGCGGCTTCTACCTGTACCGTGACGGCCGGTCGACGGGCGTGGACCCGGCCGTGGCCGACGTGGCGCGGGGCGGACGCGGGGCCAGCGGACGCTCCCCGACCGACGAGGAGATCCGTGACCGCTGCCTCTACCTGATGGTCAACGAGGCGGCATACGCGCTCGACGACGAGGTCGTCTCGGACCCGGACATGGTGGACCTGGCGATGATCATGGGGACCGGCTTCCCTCCCTTCCGCGGCGGCCTGCTCCGCTGGGCGGACGACGTGGGGATCCGCACGATCCGCGATCGGCTGGCCGGGTTCGCCGAAACCCTCGGACCACGTTTCACGCCCGCCGAGCGCCTCGAGCGCATGGCGGACCAGGATCGGACCTTCACGCATTCTCCCGAGACGCCTCTTCCGTAGCCCCCGACGGCCTCGCGGCCTCGCGATCGACCCGGCGGACACGGTCTCCGTCGAGGTCGAATACACGCGGCTGCCGGACCACGTCAAGCACTTTCGGCAGGAGCTGCTGCACGACGGCCCCGACTGCCGGATCACCCTGCTGAACGTCACGCCCGACCGCGCGCCGCTGAAGATCGGCGATATCGAGCTGGCAGAGGGCGGCGCCGTCCTCTGGTACCTGTTTCCGGGACGCGCCTGGGAGGTGGCGGCAGCCTACGATCCCGCGGGACAGCTGGTCGGCCATTACACGAACTTGGTGCGCCCCCCGGAGCTCGAACCCGGCCACTGGCGGATCACCGACCTGTATCTCGACATCTGGCAACCGGCCGACGGGCCGCCACGCCTGCTCGACGCGGACGACCTGGCGCGCGCGGTGGACGGGGGCGTGATCGAGGCGGACGAGGCGCGCCTCGTCGAGGACGAGGCCGCCGCGGTCCTGCGCGCCGCGGAGGCCGGCCGCTGGCCGCCGCGCATCGTTCGGGAATACCCGCTGGCCGACGTCCCCGCACTGCGGTTTCGCCGCGAGGAACCGGGCACCTACTACGCGAACCTGCTCGTCGGACGGCTGATCGCGTTCGGGATCTACGCCCTCGGGGCGATTTCGCTCACCTCGCTGGCTTTCGCGGCGCTCACCGAGGCGTTTCACGGCAACCGCGCCGCCCTCGTGTCGTGGATCTCGGTCGTGGGCATCGAGCTGCTGGTGCTGTTCGGCCTCTCGATCGCCGGACGGCTTCCCGCCACCCGCCGACCCCGCCCCGAGGAGGCGCTGACCGAGCGTATCCTCTTCCTCGGCGCCGTGATCATGGGGTTCGCCGTGTTCCTGTTCCACGACGTGGCCGCCTGGCGCGGGGCGCTGCTGGGCATCTACGGGGCGCTCGGCGTGTTCCTGGCCGTGTTCACGGCGGCCCGCCTGCGCTGGGAATCGCGCTTCCCGATCATGGCGGTCGCGGGACTCGCCGTCTGCGTGCTGGCGTTCTTCGTGCTGTGGTAGCCTACAGCGGCCGGGTACGTCCCCGCGGCAGCACGATGAGATCGTCCGCGACCGTCGCGTTCTCGGGCCGGCCCGGCGCGTCGGCCGCGATCGTCGACCCCGCGTCGAGCAGGTTGTAACGATCGACGATCCCGCGGTGAATGCGGGTGCCCTCGCCGATCCGGCAGTGATCCATGATGATCGAATCGACGATCTCGCACCCCGGCGCCACGTGGGTGTCCCGACCGATCACCGACCGCACGACCTTCGCGCCCTCGATCACGCTGCCCACCCCGATCGTCGCGTCTTCGATCGACCCGCCGAGCACCTTCGGGCTCGCCCGGTGATAGGCCTGCGAGTGGATCGGCCAGTCGCGGTTGTTCAGGTCGAACCGGGGCTGGGCCCCCAGCAGGTCCATGTGGGCCGACCAGTACGTCTCGAGCGTCCCCACGTCGCGCCAGTAGCCGGTCTCCTCGTACGGCTTCAGTCCGGGGACCAGGTTCCGGTGGAAGTCGTAGGCGCACACGCGATGCTTCGGGTCTTCGACCATGCGCGGAACGATCGTCTTGCCGAAGTCCGGTTCCAGCCCTTCGTCGGTCACCTCCCGCAGCACCTCGACGAGCGCGTCGGGCTGAAAGATGTAGTTCCCCATCGAGGCGTAGGCCCAGTCGGGGCGTCCCGGCATCGCCGGGGGGTCGCCGGGCTTCTCGAGCCAGTCGACGATCGTGTCGTCCGCCGACGCCTCCGCCACCCCGAAGCCCGAGGCCTCGGTGCGCGGCACCGGGAGCATCGCCACCGACAGCGAGGCTTCCTTCTTCCGATGGAAGCGGATCATGTGACCGATGTTCATCCGGTAGATGTGGTCGGCCCCGAACACCGCGATCAGGTCCGGACGATAGTCGGAGATCAGGTTGAAGTTCTGGAACACGGCGTCCGCCGTACCCCGATACCACGTCTTTCCGACCCGCATCTGGGGCGGCACGACGGTCAGGAAGTCGTCGGGATGCGGCGTGCTCAGGCGCCAGCCTTCGCGCAGGTGGTGGATGAGCGACTGCGAACGGTACTGGACGAGCACGAAGATGGAGTAGACGCCGGAGTTCAACAGGTTGGAGAGGACGAAGTCCACGATGCGGTAGCTGCCGCCGAACGGCACCGAGGGCTTGCTGCGCTCGCGCGTAAGCGGTCGCAGGCGGCTTCCTTCGCCGCCGGCCATCACCAGTCCGAGTACCCGAAGATTGCTGCGCATGACGTCCCTCGTCAGGTGGACGGTTCGTCGTCGATTGCCGACAGGGCGCCTGCCCGGCGCCGCGATCGCACCCGCTCGTAGACGGCCTCGTACTCCGGCAGCCGGCCGTCCCACGAATGGTCGATACGCATGCCGGCGGACTGGACGCGCCCGTAGGCCGCCGGATCCGCGTACAGGCGCATCGCCTCGCCGACCGCCCATTCCAGGGCCGCGGCGTCGAAGTCCTCGAACACGATGCCGGTCGCCGTCCCCTCCGCCAGGTTGGCCTCGTCGACCGGTGTCACGCTGTCGGCCAACCCCCCGATGCGATGTACGATCGGCACCGTACCGTAGCGCTGGCTGATCATCTGGTTGAGGCCGCACGGCTCGAACGCGGAGGGCATGAGGAAGAAGTCCGAGCCGCCCTCGACCAAATGCGCGAGCCGCTCGTCGAAGGCGACGCGGGCACCGACGTGGGGAAGCTCCCCCAGCTCGAGGATCAACCGCTCGTAGCGCGCCTCTCCGGTGCCCAGCAACGCGAAGCGGGCGTCGGTCCAACCGGCGATCTTCTCGCGGAGCTCCGCCAGCAGGCCGAGTCCCTTCTGGTCGACCAGCCGCGTGACCAGCCCGAACACCGGCACGCCGGTCGGCGCGTCGATCTCGAACTCCGCGGCGAGCGCCCGTCGCGCCGCGTCCTTGCCGGACAGATCGGATACGGACCAGCCGGCCGGCAAGTACGGGTCGTCGGCCGGATTCCATACCTCGACGTCGAGACCGTTCAGGATGCCGACGACGGGCGGCTCGAGCTCCCGCAGCAGAGCGTCGAGACCGCAGCCGAACTCGGGCCGCTGGATCTCGGCCGCGTAGGTCGGGCTCACGGTCGTGACCTGGTCGGCCGATTCGATCCCGAGGCGCAGCAGGTTGACGTCCGCCGCCCCCGGAAGCCGCGGTCCCGGGTCGACCGCGACGTCGGCGTCGAGGCGGTCCGCGGCCGGGAACCACCCCTGGTAGGCGAGGTTGTGGATCGTGAGCACGGAGGGCGGGCCGGGACGCTCGGCCAGCCACACCGGCGCCAGCGCCGCCTGCCAGTCGTGCGCATGCACGACGTCCGGCTGCCAGTCCAGGCGCACCGTCGCGAGCAACGCCGCCCGGACGAACGCCGCGAAGCGCAGCAGGTTGTCGGGGTGGTCGTGGCCCTGCGCACCGTACAGGCCGTCACGATCGAACAGCTCGGGCACGTCCACGAACCACGTCCTCGCGCCATCGAGCGGCGGGCCTGAAACCAGGCGACCCTGCTCCACCGTACCGAGCTCCGAGGGCGAGAAGCGGAGGGAAGGCGTCGCATCGTCCACGGCGCCCGAGGCCGCGATCGTTCGATAGTACGGCAGCACGAGGTCCACCTCGTGCCCGGCGTCCGCGAGACGTCCGGCGAGGGCGCCGACCACGTCGCCCAGCCCGCCGGTCTTGGCGAACGGAACGGCCTCGCTGGCGAGCTGGAGGATTCGCATTCAGGTTCCGTTCTTCGATCGCAGGGTCATCGTACCGAAAGATACGTCATGGCGAGGAAGAATCCGAAGGGAGCGGGCGCGCGCGGCGGGACGTCGCGCCGCCCCACGCGCTCGTGGACACCGGGCGCCGCGGCCGGGTTCGCGGCGTTCTTCGTCGCGCTCTGGGTGACCTGGAATACGCCCTGGGTGCTTCCGCTGAAGCTGTTCGTGGTGTTCCTGCACGAGATCAGCCACGGGGTCGCGGCGGTGGCGACGGGCGGCCGGATCGACCGCATCGTGATCGACATGAACGAGGGCGGCGCCTGCTACTGCGGCGGGGGAAGCCCATTCGTCACGCTCTCGGCGGGCTACCTCGGAAGTCTCGGGTGGGGGTTGCTGCTCGTGTGGCTGGCCCGTTTCGAACGGCGCGCGCACTGGACCACCGCCGTCGTCGGCGCGGCCACCGGTCTCATCACCCTGTTCTTCGTGCGCAGCTGGTTCGGCTTCGCGTTCGGGCTCGCTTTCGCCGCCGTCCTGATCGTCGCCGCGCGCTGGCTGTCCGGGCGCTGGAACGCCCGGATTCTGTACGCTCTCGGCCTGACGAGCGCGCTGTACGCGATCCTCGACATCAAGAGCGACGTGCTCGACCGACCGGGACTCGAATCCGACGCGCGCATGCTGGCCGAGCTCACCGGAGTTCCGACGCTGATCTGGGGAATCCTGTGGGCCGGTATCGCGCTGGGCGTCGTGTACCTGGTCAGCCGCCGGGCGCTGCGGCGGGCGCTCGGATGACGGCCGGGTTCGTGGTGGATCAGTAAGGAATCGGCATGCCCAGCGGACTGGCCGGTGCGGTCGGGCCACTGACCCGATTCCGGCCGTCCAGCTTCGCTTCGTACATGCGGTCGTCGGCGCGCTCGAGCAGCCGCGTGATCTCCTCGCCGTGGTCGGGCCAGCTCGCGACGCCCACGCTGATCGTCACGTTCGCGGGGACCCGGCTGCCCGGGATGATGACCGGGGCCTCGGCGACCGCGTGGCGGAGACCTTCCGCGAGGGCGATCGCCGCCGACGAGCTCGTCTCAGGTAGAGCCACGGCGAACTCCTCTCCGCCCATGCGTCCGACGAAGTCGGTGGCGCGGACGCGCCCCTTCAGCGCCCGGGCCACGGCGACCAGGGCCGCGTCACCGGCCGCATGGCCGTGACGGTCGTTGAACTGCTTGAAGTAGTCGATGTCCAGCACGGCGATCGAGATCGGCCGGCCGTAGCGCCGCGCCCGGGCCAGCTCGCTCTCCCAGCGCTCCTCGAACGACCGCCGGTTGAGCACGGCCGTCAGGCTGTCGTTCGCCGAGAGCACGTGCGGCGCCTGCATCCGGCGGTTCACGATCACGCCGAGCACCGCCATGCCGATCAGCAGTCCCATGCGGGCGAGCTGCGCGTCGAGGTTGAGGAAGGGCACGTGCCAGCCATAGTGGAAGCCGGCGAACACCACGATCAGCATGTACTGGGCGGCGGCGGTCATCCCGGCCACGAAGCAGGCCCGATGATCGAGCCGGATCGTGGTGGCGGCGAGTGCGAAGAAGTAGACGACGAACAGGGAGCTGCTGTTCAGGGCCTCGCCCGGGACGCCGCTCAGCATGAGGGCGAGCAGACCGCCGCTGACGAGGGTGACGTCGACGGTGCTCGAGACGAACCCGAGCCACCACCCGTAGGACACGCGGTTGATCGTCAGGTGCAGGGCGAGACAGGCCGCGGCGGCGACGGTGGTGAACAGCTGGTAGACCCGAACGGTCTCGTCGAACGGGTTCCGGTACGCGGCGAACAGGGCGGCGCCCCAGGCGATGATGGCGAGAGCCGCCCGGAGGTGCGAGATGATCAACTCGCCCTCGCAGCCGGGCTGGATCAGCGAATCGTCGGGCGCAGCCCATATGTCATGCCGTCGGCGATCGGCTGTCCGCTCCATTGGCCCTCGTTTATCGTCGTTCTGCCGGGTGCTTCGTGGATTCACCCCCGTCGACCGGTGTAATCGCAAGCCACGTGCCCTGCGGAAAGCGCGGAAGTCTGCTACGATTCCCGGAACCGGCGGCGCCGGGCGCCGCGAGACGCCACGAGCCGGGGTATACCGCCACGAAAATGCCCCGAACTCTCGACGACGCAGCCAGATAACCGGGTTTTCACGGGGAGACCAGATGAGCCTGACGATTCGCGATGCCACGCCGGAGGACCGGGACCGCATCGTCCTGTTCAACCAGGCGCTCGCGCGGGAAACGGAGGGCCGGATGCTCGACCGCCCGGTGCTGGAGGCGGGCGTGGCCGAGATCCTCTCCGATCCGGCCCACGGACGCTACTTCGTGGCCGAGGACGACCAGGGGGACGTCGTGGGGCAGCTCGCCATCACCCTGGAGTGGTCCGACTGGAGGAACGGGGACATCTGGTGGATCCAGAGCGTCTACATCGCGAAGGAGCACCGGCGGCGGGGCATCTACCAGGCGCTGCACGGGCACGTCCGCGAGGCCGCTCGCGAGGCCGGCGCCGTCGGCCTGAGGCTCTACGTGGAGCGCGACAACGAGGCGGCCCGCCGAACATACGCCGCGCTGGGCATGCATCCGTCGCCGTACGTGATGTACGAAGAGTTCTGGCCCACGCGCTGACGGGCGGCGGTGAGTCCTGTGGGGTCGTCGCCACATGGGCGGCGGAGAGCGTGGCGCGCACGCGACAGTCGAGCCGAGCAGACCGATCGCGGGACGAGGTCGATCACCGACCTCACGGCAAGCCCCGGTCGGTGAACCCGACCAGGAGCGAGTGGCAGGAGTATGTCGCGTCTGTACCGTAACCTGTTGTAACAACGAATGTTAGCGCGAACGTAGCGCAGGTCGACGGGTCGCCATTCGGTCGTCGCCCGGCCTCCTCGTGGCGAAACCCGCCCCCCCGTCTCGGATGCGCTGGCCGAAAGGCCCCGGATCTTGCTTCACTCGAGATCGGGATCGCCGCCGCGCCGACCATCGGGCGGAGCGATGCCAGGCATCGAAGGAGGCCACCGGTGTGGACAGCGTTGCTCGTCATTCTGCTCGTCGCCAACCTGCTCATCTTCGTCCACGAGCTCGGACACTTGCTCGCGGCGAAGTGGGCGGGCATGCCGGTGACGTGCTTCTCGGTCGGCTTCGGCCCGAGGCTGGCCTCGAAGCAGATCGGCCGGACCCGTTATCAGCTCGCTTTGATCCCCCTCGGTGGATTCGTCCGCATCGAAGGCATGCGGGGTACGGAGGAGGAACGGCGGGCGTGGCCGACCGGCTTCGCGTTTCAACCGCTGCACGCCCGCATGGTCGTGATCGCCGCGGGATGCGCCGCCAACGTGATCCTGGCCGGCCTGCTGTACGCGATTCTCGCCCTGGGTGGCACGGGGGGGCCGCTGGAGCCGAAGGTGCTGGCGATCGACGCCTCCGCCGTCGAGCATCTCGCCGGCTGGGAGAGCATCCCGCTCGATAAGCGAATCTCCGCCATCGACGGAGAGCCGCTCGAGGACTGGGCGGCCTTCGGCTTGCAGGTGATCGCCGCCGACGAGGGGTTCCACGAGCTCTCGTTCGACGACGGGACGACCCACCGCGTGTGGATCCCGGCCGACGAGGCCTCCCGTGCCGGCCTGCTCGAGGCGCTGATCCCCGTCCTCCCCGAAGCCGTCGAGACCAACCTGCGTGACGCCCTCCGTCTGGGCGCCGCGGAAGTGCGTCGCAACTCGGAGCTGATCGCCGAAAGCGGCCGGCTCCTGGCTACGGGCGACATCGGCCTGCGTCAGCTCAGCGGACCGGTCGAGATCGCCCGCATCGGCAGCAAGACGCTGAAGTTGAGCCGTCGTGGCTTCCTGGCTTTCATCGCCTTCCTGTCGCTGAACCTCGCGATCCTCAACTTCCTGCCGATCCCGGTGCTCGATGGCGGGCACTTCTTCCTCCTCGTTCTCGAGGGAGTGAAGGGCTCCGCCTTGCCCGAGCCGGTCTATCGATACAGCACGATCGCCGGCGCGACGATCGTCGGCTTCTTCATGCTGTTCGCGTTCCTCAACGACATCCTCCGCGTGCTCGGCGTCTAGGCTGCCCGCCGCCGCCGTGGTATCAACGGCGGATCATCGGCTTCGCAGGACATGCAGAACTCCGGGGTGTCGGACGCCCTCTGAAAATCGATTTTCAGAGGGGCTGGCTAACCCACCCTCCCCCACGCGTGTCCGGTCTCCCCGCAGTCGTTAGATTCTCAGCCGATCAGGGCCTCTGCCCGTTTGGCGGCGTCACTTTTCGCACGGCGACCGGCCGTCACGAGAGGCTCAATTGTCACGGCACACGACATCAACGGCAGGGTCCAGACGATGGCTAGATTCGAGATGGAGAGACTGGCGGCGAGGACGACGGTGGGTCGTTCATGGACGACGCTCCTGCTCGCGGCGGCGCTGCTGGCCGCCCGGCCGGCCCTGGACGCCGGCCCCGCCTCGTCCGCCTTCGGCCAGGAGGCCGCGGCGGTAGCGGATTCGGCCCAGCAGCAGGCGATGGGCGAGGTCACGCTCGAGCGTCTGTTCAGCGGGGACTTCTCGGGTGAATTCCTCGGCTCGACCCGCTGGCTCGACGGCGGGGACGCTTACACGACGCTCGAGGCCGCGGCCGACGGCCGGGGAACCGACCTCGTGCGCTACGAGACGCGTTCCGGCGATCGGCGGGTGCTCGTCCCGGCGACGGCGCTGGTTCCGGACGGTGCCGATCGGCCGCTGCGCGTGCAGGGCTACGACTGGTCGCCGGACGGTCGGAAGCTGCTGATCTTCACGAACTCCCGCCGTGTCTGGCGGCGGAACACCCGGGGAGACTTCTGGGTGCTCGACCGCGACACCGGGCGGCTGAAGCAGCTCGGGGGCGACGCCGAAGAGTCGTCGCTCATGTTCGCGAAGTTCTCGCCCGACGGGACCCGGGTCGCGTACCGGGCCGGGTACGACCTCTACGTCGAGGACCTCGCGAGCGGTGAGCGCACGCAGCTCACCCACGACGGGTCGCGCACGATCATCAACGGCACCTTCGACTGGGTGTACGAGGAAGAGTTCGACGCCCGCGACGGGTTCCGCTGGAGCCCGGACGGCAAGAAGATCGCGTACTGGCAGCTCGACGCCGAGGGTGTCGGCGAATTCCTGCTGATCAACGATACCGATTCGCTCTACTCCTACACGATCCCGGTGCAGTACCCCAAGGCCGGCACGACGAACTCGTCCGCCCGCGTGGGCATCGTCTCCGCGACCGGAGGCGAGACCGAGTGGATCGAGTTTCCCGGCGATGCGCGGCAACACTACATCCCGCGCATGGAGTGGGCCGGGGGGTCCGACGCGGTCATCATCCAGCGGCTGAACCGGCTGCAGAACCAGAACCAGGTCGTGCTGGCCGATGCCGCGACGGGCATCGTCACCTCGCTGTTCACCGACCGGGACGACGACTGGCTCGACGTCGTGGACGACTGGACCTGGCTCGACGGCGGGAAGCGCTTCATGTGGGTCAGCGAGCGTTCCGGGTGGCGGCACGTGTATTCGGTGCCCCGCGACGGCTCCCAGTCGACGGCCGTGACGTTCGGCGACTACGACGTGATCAGCATCGAGCTCGTCGACAAGGACGGCGGCTGGCTCTACTTCATGGCCTCGCCGGACGACGCGACCCAGCGCTACCTCTATCGCACGCGGCTCGACGGGCGGAGCCCGGCGGAGCGCGTGACGCCGACGGGCCAGCCCGGCTGGCACGACTACGACATCTCGCCCGACGCGCGGTACGCGATCCACACCTGGTCGCAGTTCGGCGTGCCCCCGATCACGGAGCTCGTCCGGCTGCGGGGCCACCAGAAGGTCCGTTCGCTGATCGACAACGAGAAGCTGAAGGAGACCGTCGCGGCGCTCGACCGCGGCGAGTCGGAGTTCTTCTCGGTGAACGCGGACGGCGTGAAGCTCGACGGCTGGATGATGCGGCCGCCGGACTTCAAGGACGGGGTCCGCTACCCGGTGCTGATGTACGGCTACACGGGACCGGCCGGCCAGACCGCGACCGACTCGTGGGGCGGCTTCACGTACCTGTGGCACCTGATGCTCACCCAGCAGGGATACATCGTCGCCACGGTCGACAACCGCGGCACACCGGCGCCGAAGGGACGGGACTTCCGAAAGGCGATCTATCGCGAATTCGGCCAG
Source organism: Gemmatimonadales bacterium (assembly GCA_050114915.1). Classification (GTDB taxonomy): domain Bacteria; phylum Gemmatimonadota; class Gemmatimonadetes; order Palauibacterales; family Palauibacteraceae; genus JARFPW01. The sequence goes on from JASFRN010000025.1 coordinate 26,113, forward strand.
GTGAGCTCGAAGGACCAGGCCGAAGCGCTCCGCGCGCTGCTCGCCCAACGCTCCTACATGGATCCCGACCGCATCGGAGCATGGGGCTGGTCGGGCGGCGGGACCTATACGCTCAACATGCTGTTCCGCTACCCGGAGCTGTACAGCGTCGGGATGGCGGTGGCGCCGGTCACGCACGAGAAGTTCTACGACACCGCGTACCAGGAACGGTACATGGGGCTGCCGGACGAGAACGCGGAAGGCTACGAGCAGAGCGCGCCGCTGACGTTCGCGAAGCAGCTCGAGGGCGACCTGCTCGTCGTGCACGGTTCGGGCGACGACAACGTGCACTACCAGAACACCGAGGCCCTGGTCAACGAGCTGGTGAAGTACAACAAGCAGTTCCGGCTCATGGTCTATCCGAACCGGACCCACGGGATCTTCGAGGGAGAGGGAACCCGGCTCCACCTGTACACGCTGCTCACCGACTACCTCGAGCAGCACCTGGCGCCCGGACCGCGGCGCCCCGGGACGACGACGGACTGACCGCCGGGCGGTCAGCCGTCCAGCAGCGCCAGGATCGCGTCGACGACGGCGTCGGGGTCCTCGTTCGGTATGTCGTGATCCGAGGCTTCCGACACGACGCGGCGGCGGTCGGCGGGGGAGGCCAGCTCGACGTGGCTGGCCTTCCACGTCGCGTCGACCTCCGGACTTCCCCACCAGTCTCGTCCGGCGCTGACGACGATCATCGGTACTCGGAGCCGCGGCTCGACGTCGAGTAGGGCTGCCGTCAGCGAGTCCATCGATCGCGCCATGCGCTGCACGGCCAGGTCGCGCGGAGCGGGAGACTCGGGCAGGTTCGGAACCGTGGCCGCCAGCATGTCGCTCTCCTCGCTGGCGAAGGCCGGGTTCATGGGGTCCACGAGCACGAGCCCGCTCACGGCGTCCGGATAGCGCTCGGCATGCGCCAGCGCCAACATCGCCCCGTAAGAGTGCCCGACCACGATGGTCGTTTGCGGCAGCGAGAGCCGCCGCATGGCGGCCCTGACGTCGTCGATCTCGTCGGCCGGGCTCAGACCCTCCGGGCCCAGCTCGCTGCGGCCGAGTCCGGCGCGGTCGTAGGCGACGACCGTGGCAGAGCTCCGGGCGGCCAGCCGCTCCGGAACGGTCCCCCACGCACCGGCGTCCGCGCCTCCGCCCGCCTCGAACAGAACGGTGACGGGACGTTCGCCCCGGTGGACGACGAGATGCAGGCGGTGTCCCCCGACGTCGACCAGCGTGTCGAGGGTCGCCGATGTCTCGTCGGCAGGCATGGACGTCGATGCGAACCGATCGCCCGACTCACGACAGGCGGAGACGGCACCGATCAGTAGCAACGGTACGACGAGGGCCGGGGAGCAGGGGGGTGAGAGCGGCTTGGCGATCGGGGCCTCCACGTACGGGGAACGAGTCGTCCGCCTGTACGTGCGGCGAGGCCGTCCCGGTTTCAGGACGGTCGGCGAGTCGGCCGGTCGCCGCTCAGCTCGCCACGTACCCCTCGAGCTGCTCGATCACGAAGCGCTGGTGGTCGATGATCCCCTTCACCAGGTCGCCGATCGAGACCACGCCGACGAGCTCGCTTTCTTCCATCACCGGCAGGTGGCGGATCCGCTTGTCGGTCATCAGCGCGAGACACTCGTCGAGCTTCAGGCCGGGGCGGGCGAACACGACCTTGCCGGTCATGATGTCGCGGACCGGGGTGTCGCGGGACGAGCGCCCGAGGAGGATGATTTTCCGGGCGTAATCGCGTTCGGAGAAGATGCCGACGACCTTCTCGCCCTCCATCACGATCAGCGCGCCGACGTCACGCTCGGCCATCTCCCGGAGGGCATCGAACACCGTGGTGTCGGGGGTGGTGGAGTAGACCTGGCGGCCCTTCGCGTCGAGCACTCGCTGCACCGTCTTCATCGGACGCTCTCCTTTCCGGTGGTCCGGCCCGTGGGCAGGAGGAGCCATCGGGAACGCTCCGCACGGTAGCCTTTCGGCGGGGGGCAGCGCAACGAACGCGGCTTGCGGCCGCGTCCTGGGGGGCGCGGCCGCGGGACCTCTCGGACGTCAGAGCCGGCGCACGTCCACGCCGCCGTTGGTGGTGATCGCGCGGATCGTCTGGCCCCCGTCGCCCAGGTCCACGGACAGGCGCCGTGCATCGACGCGCCCCTGGACGGTGACCGGGAAGTCGATCCGGTAGCCGCCGTGCACGGTTCCGGTCTCGAGCCGGGCCGAGTAGTCCTCGGGCAGTTCGAGAACGACGCCGCCGTTGGTGGTCTCGAGGTCGAGGCCGGCGCCTTCCCAGCCTCGGCCGGCCAGGGTGGCGTGGATCCCGCCGTTCGTGCTCCGGCCGCTCACGTCTCCGGACACGTCCGCCAGCCGGAGGCCTCCGTTCGTCGTCCGCAGCTCGATGCGGCCGCCGACCCCGCGCAGGGCGATCCCGCCGTTGATCGATCGCAGGTCGAGGTCCATCCGACGCGGCACCTTCACCCGGTAGCTGACACTCCAGCCTTCGCCGCGAGCGTGCGTCCCCGGGCCGCGTGTGTCGATGCGGTCGGAGTCGACGGACACCTCGATCTCGTCGGCCAGCCGGCGCGCGTCGCCGTCACGGCGCGCCTGCGTCTCGACCTTCGCGAAGATCTGGATCTCGTCGCGGTCCCAGGCCTCTACATCGATTCCGCCGTTCGGCTTCGCGTCGATCGCGAGCCGGGAGCCGGCCGGCATCGTCATGCTCCGCACCTCGCAGTAACGGTCGCGATCCCGGTCCCCGTGCCATTCCTCCCGGCACCAGGCGGCGTCCGGTTCGGTGGACATCTGCTGGGCGAGTGCATGCCCCGGAAACAGGGCCAGGGCGGCCAGCAGCGGGGTCGCGGCGGACAGGACGGGCAGGCGGCGCACACCGCAGGATCGAATCGTGCTCACGCTTCCATCTCCTCGACATGGTTTCCGGCGGAGCGGACGTCCCGCCCGCGGCTCATGGGATTCGATGGGAGGCGACGGCGAAGGGTTGATTCAGCCGTCTAACGGTCGTGCCACTTCATCCACTCGAACACGGTGCGGCAGGAGCGGCAGTAGTACTGGCTGACCGACAGGGCGGATCCGAAGGCGGAGAACTGCTCGGTGTCATCGCTGTCGCAGAACGGACAGGTGACGGACTCCGGCATCGCCGAGCTACTGAGGGGGCGCTTCAGATCCCGGACGTCGTCCTGTTCCGCCATCAGTCCATCAACATCGAGCGATTCTTGTCGCCGCGGACCCGGGCCAGCGTGTCGTCGTCCGGGCCGCCGGCGCCGACGCGGCGGCGCTCGTCGTCCCAATCCGCCCAGTCGAGGTCGGCGCCGGAGGCCGAGGGACGCTCGATCGCGACTTCGTCGAGCAGCGGGCCGACTCGCTCGATCCAGAGCCCCCGCTGGGTGTCGGGGTCGGCGGCGATCACGCCCGCGTCGACCAGCGCCGTCCACAGCTCGCCGCCGGTGCGCCCGAACCACCGCAGGCAGGACGGAAGCGCGGCGCGGTAGGCCTCGGCGAGCGCGGCGCGGCCCGCGTCGGTGCCGGCCAGGCGGCCCGTCCAGCCCCGGGCGTGCTCGAAGTGGAAGCGCTCCTCGTCGAGCAGCTTGCCCATCTTGTAGTGCAGGGGTGTGAACCGGCTCTCGGTCAACGCCTCGCACTGCACGGACAGGGCCGTGTCGAGCAGCGCGTTGAGCGCCAGCAGCTCGGGCCAGCCGTCGGGCGGCGTGTCGAGCAGCTCGGACGAGAGGTACTCGCCGGACGCGCGCTCGTGTTCGAGCTGGCCCGGGTCGTAGTCGAAATCCTTCAGCATCGCGTACAGGATGCGGCCATGTCCCCACTCGTCCTGCGCCATCGCGCTGCACGCGATCCCCGCCTCGAGCGTCGGGGCTCCCAGGATCCATTCGGAATAGCGCATGCCGAGCAGCCGTTTGTTGTCGGCCAGCGACAGGAGCAGCCGGCCCAACGGCTCGTGCAGCGGGGCGGGCACGTTGGCGGCCGCCTTCCAGCCGGCGGCCGCCGCGTTCGCGGGGCTCACGCGACCTCCGACGGGTGCAGCGTGAACGGGGACTCGTCCCGGTTCACCGGCTCGAACGCGTCGCGGGGAGCGACGATCATCTCGAACCAGTTCGCCTCGTCATAGGTCTGCCAGGCGTACACCCGGGCGAGCGAGGCGCCCGGCGCCTGCACGGTGCCGATGTGCTCGAACCGGTCTTCCCGCTTCTGGCGGGCGAATATCTCGTATAGCTGCTCGCCGCTCAGGCGTCCCATTCTCAGGCCTCTGAGGTCAGATTGGTCGATTCGTCGGGCTTCGCGCCCGCTATACGGCCACGCCGGCGCGCTTCAACGCCCGCCGGCCGCGTTCGCTGATCCGCTCGGCGGTCCACGGCGGATCCCAGGTGACGTCGATCTCGACGGCCGAGATCCCGGGTTCTTCGAGGAGCCGGTCGCGGATGTCCCACTTGATGAACTCGACACACGGGCAGGCCGAGGCGGTGAAGGT
>JASFRN010000026.1:0-29169 GCA_050114915.1 Gemmatimonadales bacterium
GTCGTAGTCGAAATCCTTCAGCATCGCGTAAAGGATGCGGCCATGGCCCCACTCGTCCTGCGCCATCGCACTGCACGCGATCCCCGCCTCGAGCGTCGGGGCTCCCAGGATCCACTCGGAATAGCGCATGCCGAGCAGCCGCTTGTTGTCGGCCAGCGACAGGAGCAGTCGGCCCAGCGGCTCGTGCAACGGAGCGGGCACGTTGGCGGCCGCCTTCCAGCCGGCCGCCGCCGCGTTCGCGGGACTCACGCGACCTCCGACGGGTGCAGGGTGAACGGGGATTCGTCCCGGTTCACCGGCTCGAACGCGTCGCGGGGCGCGACGATCATCTCGAACCAGTTCGCCTCGTCGTAGGTCTGCCAGGCGTACACCCGGGCGAGCGAGGCGCTCGGCGCCTGCACGGTGCCGATGTGCTCGAACCGGTCTTCCCGCTTCTGGCGGGCGAAGATCTCGTATAGCTGCTCGCCGCTCAGGCGTCCCATACTCAGGCCTCTGAGGTCAGATTGGTCGATTCGTCGGGCGTCCCGCCCATTACACGGCCACGCCGGCGCGTTTCAACGCCCGCCGGCCACGTTCGCTGATCCGCTCGGCGGTCCACGGCGGATCCCAGGTGACCTCGATCTCGACGGCCGAGATCCCGGGTTCTTCGAGGAGCCGGTCGCGGATGTCCCACTTGATGAACTCGACACACGGGCAGGCCGAGGCGGTGAAGGTCACCTCGATGCGGGCCGTCCCGTCCTCGACCGCCACCCCGTAGATCAGCCCGAGATCGGGCAGGGAGATCGGGAACTCCGGGTCCGCCACCTCGTGCAGCGCCCGCCACACGGCCTCCTCGGCCGTCGACGCGGGCGTCTCCCACTCGGGAATCTCCAGCTCCAGGTCCGGGTGCCGGCCGAGCGACTCCGCCAGCACGGCGGCGAAGTTCATCCCGCGCTCGCGCACCGACTCGTAGCCGGCGTCGGCCGCACCCTCGGGGGCGGCCCGCCGGATCTGCACGAACGTGTCGGTAACGCCGGACTTTCCGTTCACGCGGCCAGTAACCGCTCCGTGGCCGATCGGCTGCGGCGGATCGACTCGACGAACTCCTCGTTCATCGGACCGCGCGCCTTCCAGCGGTCCCACACCTCGTCCCAGGTGATCGGCTCGTCGTACAGCCACACGCGCTCGTGCGCGTCCCAGCGGCAGGGGAACTCGTACTCGAGCTCCACTTCGCCCGTCTCCGGGTCGCTGTGGGCGGGCACGTCGATGCCGAGCTGCTCGCACAGGGGCACGACGGCCTTCAGCCACGTCGCGCGGAGCTGGTCGTTCGTCATGCCCTTGAGCTTGAAGTCGAGCTGCGCGTTGTGGCGCTTGCGGTCGTCCGGCATCCCGAACCACTCGACCCCCATCGGAAACATCCAGTCGACGGCGCGCTGCACGAGCTCACGGCCCTCTCCGCCCGCCTCGGCGAGCCGGCGCATCCATACCTCACCGTGCCGCAGATGGAAGTTCTCCTCCATCCCGACCTTCGTGAGCGCGCGCTTCAGCGGGCCGTACGAAGTGTGGCGGTGAACGTCGGAGAGGAGCGTGATCCCGGCCCGGTCGTACAGGCCGTTGGCGGTCACGAGCTCGGCCCAGTTGGCGAGCGGCTGGTCGAAGCCGAACGGGTTCTTGAACTGGTTCGGCGGCCGGTCGTACAGCAGCGCCTCGGGGTCCTCGCCCAGGTCGGCGAGCAGGCGGTACGCGATGTTGGCGTGCCCGAGCTCGTCCTGGATGATCGCCGTCGCCGAGACCATCGTGTTGGTCGACGGGGCGTCCTTGGCCGCCATGTAGTAGGCCGGCGCGCTGATCAGCTCGGTGTCGCCCTGCACGGTGAGCTGGATGATCAGCGCCCGCTTGTACGTGTCGGTCATGTCGGCTTCGGACTCCACGATGAAGCCTTCCTGGACCTTCCGCATCAGCTCTTCGTCGGTGAATCGCGCCACTGTCTAGACCTCCTCGGGCGCCGGCTGGTCCGCCTTCTCCAGCGCGCGCGCCAGCTGTTCCTTGAGCGAGCCGCCCAGTTCTCCGAGCTGCTCCCGGATGTCTCCCGCCCGGTCGCCGAACTTCTCCCGCAGCTCGTCCTTCAGCTCGTCGAGCTTCCGATCGGAGCCCAGGAACGGGTACCGGTAGTCGGTCGGCGGATCGAAGCGCTCCTTGATCGTCCGCGGCGACACCCAGCGCAGGAGATTGAGATACGACCCCGCCTTGTCGTTCGTTCCGCTGGCCCGCGCGCCGCCGAACGGCTGCTGGCCCACCACCGCGCCCGTCGGCTTGTCGTTGATGTAGAAGTTCCCGGCCGCGTTCCGCAGGCCGGCGAGCGCGTCGCGCACGGCCCCGCGGTCATCGGCGAACACGGCGCCCGTGAGCGCATACGGCGACGTCTCGTCGACGAGCCGGATCGTCTCGGACCACTCGGCGGCCGGGTACACGTGGATCGTGAGCACGGGGCCGAAGATCTCCTCGCACATCGTCGTGAACTTCGGATCCTTCGCGAGGATGACGGTGGGCTCGACGAACCAGCCCTTCTCCTCGGAGTACTCGCCGCCGATGATCACGTCGGCGTCCGGCGACGTCTTCGCCTCGTCGATGTAGGCGGTGATCGAGCGGAACGCCGGCTCGTCGATCACGGCCCCGAGGAAGTTGCCGAAATCGGTCGGGTCGCCCATCTCGATTTCGTCGAGCTGCGCCTCCATCGTCTCGCGCACGGCCGGCCACAGGCTGTCGGGGACGTACGCCCGCGACGCCGCGCTGCACTTCTGGCCCTGGTACTCGAACGCGCCGCGCACGAGCGCCGTGGCCACCTGCTCGGGGTTCGCGCTCTCGTGGGCGAGCACGAAGTCCTTGCCGCCCGTCTCGCCGACCAGCCGCGGGTACGTCCGGTAGGTCTCGAGGTTGTCGGCCACCTGCTTCCACAGGTGCTGGAACGTTCCCGTCGACCCCGTGAAGTGGATCCCGGCCAGGTGCGGGCTCGGCATCAGCACGCCGCTCAGCTGGCGTGCGTCGGCGGGCGTGAAGTTGATCACGCCGGCCGGGAGCCCCGCGGCCTGGAGGAGCCGCATGTTGTAGTAGGACGAGAGCAGCGACGTATGCGCCGGCTTCCAGATGGCGACGTTACCCATGAGCGCGGGCGCGGAGCAGAGGTTGCCGCCGATGGAGGTGAAGTTGAAGGGGGAAATGGCGTAGATGAAGCCCTCGAGGGGGCGGTAGTCCATCATGTTCCACATGCCGGGCGAGCTCTGCGGCTGCTCGGCGTAGATTCGTCGGGCGTAGTGGGCGTTGAAGCGCCAGAAATCGATGAGCTCGCAAGCGGCATCGATCTCCGCCTGGTGGCAGGTCTTGCTCTGTCCGAGCATCGTCGCCGCGTTGAGGGTCTGGCGCCACGGCCCGGCCAGCAGATCGGCCGCCCGCAGGAACACCGCCGCCCGGTCCTGCCAGTTCCAGCTCGCCCACTCCGCGCGGGCCTCCAGCGCCGTGTCGATCGCCCGCTGCGCCTCCTCGGCGCCCACCTTGTGGTAGCGCGCGATCACGTGACCGTGGTCGTGAGGCATCGTGACCTCGGCCACGTCGCCGGTGAACACGTCCTCGCCCCCGATGATCGCGGGGATCTCGACGACCTCGTCCTTCATCTCGGCGAGCTTCGCCTTCAGCTCGGCACGCTCGTGAGAACCCGGCGCGTACTCGAGCACCGGCTCGTTGTACGGCGTGGGAGGACGGTGGTCACCGGTGACGGTGCGGCCCGTAAATCGGTCGGCTGGCATATGATGACTCCGTGACGTTGGCTTCGGCTCGGCTCGGCCGGCGGAGAGCCCGTGACCCGCGTCGAGCGCGGTCCGGCCCCGCCGGGCACTGCAGCATGCGTACTCGAGTAACGTCCTTAATCCTACTCGCGTTCCGGCCGGCCAGCTACCGCGGCCGCCCTCGCGAGTCGGGGCCTCGCGGGGCGAAACACCTCGGGTCGACCTGTCGTACGGGGGACCGCGTTCCCGAGATACTCGCTTTCCCGATTCCGGAGATACACCGCATGGTTCGCCACGGCCTGGGACTCGTCCTCGCCGGTTCTCTACTCGCCGCCTGCTCGGCGGACGACACGGCCTCGACCGCACCGGAGGCGATGCCGGTCTACGAGATCAGCTACGAGGCCGGGACGCCCGGCCGCCTGCGGGTCACGGCCCACCTTCCCGAGGCACCCGCCCGGCTGACGATGAGCGAGCGCGGGGCCGATCAGCTGTCGGACGGCTGGGCGCATTTCGTCGAGAATCTCGCCGTCTCCACCGAGGGAGGCGCGCCCATCGCCGTCGAGAAGGCTGCCGGACGCGCCTGGCGGGTGGAGGCGGCAGGAGAGCCACCTGCACCCGTGGTGTTGACCTACGACGTCCGGCTCGTCCACGACTCGGTCAGCTGGCAGGGCGGCGTCGACGGGGCGGCCATGGCGCTCCCGTGGGGCGCGTACTTCGCGGGGCGGGCCGTCTTCGTGACGCCGGACTCGATGGACGGACCGGTGCGCGTCCGCTTCCGTCCCGCTCCCGGCCGGGACGCGGCGGCGTCCTGGCCGGCGGCGACCGACGGAGCGTCACACACATTCGTCGCTCCGAGCCCGGCCTCGCTGACGGAATCGTACGCCTTCATCGGCGCGTTCGAGGGCTTCACCGTCGAGCGGGGCGGATTCGAGCTGGCGTTCGCGCTCGGCGGGCCCAGCGTCGTCGCCCGCCGTGACGAGTTCCGTGCCCTCGCCGACTCGGCGTTCGACTACTACGTGGCGCTGATGAACGGCGCGCCCCGCCCCGCCCCGGGCGAACCCGCCGGCCGCATCCTCGTTATCATCAACGAAGCGAACGTGACGGACGGCGAAGTGATCGGCAGCGACATCAACATCCTGCTCGAGAAGAACCCCGATCCCTTCGGCCGCCTGTTCTCCACCTTCGGGCTCGTCCACGAGCTGTTTCACCTGTGGAACGGGAAATCGATCCGGCCGGCAGGACCCGACGACTGGTTCAAGGAAGGCCTGACCAACTACTACGCCCTCAAGACTCTGCACCGGACCGGGAATCTGCCGGAGGACGTGTTCTTCGATCTGGTCGGCGGGATGCTTTACGGCCGGTATGTGAGCGATCCGGGCTACGGCCGGCTCTCGCCGCGGGAAGCCCTGGTCGACAAGGACGGGCACTGGGGCCTCGTCTACGGGGGCGGGATGTTCGCGGGCCTGTGCATGGACGCGGAGATCCGCCGCGCCTCGGGAGGCGAGCAGTCGCTGGACGACGTCATGCGGGCGATGTTCGCGCGCTTCGGCGGCTCGGCCGACGAGTACGGCCTCGAGGACGTGGCGACCGCCGTGCGTGAGGCGGCCGGCGGCGGCTACGACCCCGGGCCCTTCCTCGACCGGCACGTCCGCGGCGCCGAGCCGATCCCGGTCGCGGCCTGCCTCGAGAACTTCGGATTGGTCGTCGGCGAGAGCGAGGGCGGCCTCGCGCTCTCACGGCCGGTGAACGCGACGGCCCCGGCGACCCGTCGGATCGACGGCCTGCTCGGCCGCCTGGACTGAGCCGGGCCCCCGACGGAACGAATCGCCGACCCGGCGGGTTGATCAACTGCACGGGAGCCGCGCGACAGGGACCGCGCGGCGCTCGGTTTCGCTTGTGTGGGGACCCGCCGCCGGACACCTTGCGGATCCGCGGGCGCCGTCCTCGCGCTCGCGTACGGACGACGTTTTCACGCCCATGAAGGAGATAGAGATGGCCTACCCGTTCAAGCTTCCCGAACTCGGTTACGACTACGACGCGCTCGAGCCCAACATCGACGCGCGCACGATGGAAATCCACTACACGAAGCATCACCAGGGCTACACGAACAAGCTGAACGCGGCCCTCGAGGGACACGACGCGCTGCACGGCAAGACGGCCGAAGAGCTGCTCGCCGGCATCGACGCCCTCCCGGCCGACATCAAGACGGCCGTGCGCAACAACGGCGGCGGGTACGTCAACCACCGACTGTTCTGGAAGATCATGACGCCCGGCGGCGCCGACGCGCCGAGCGGCGCCCTGGCGGCGGCGATCGACGACGCGTTCGGCTCGTTCGACGCGTTCAAGCAGAAGTTCTCCAGCACGGCGGCCGGCCAGTTCGGCTCCGGATGGGGCTGGCTCAAGGTCTCGAGCGGTGGCGACCTGAAGGTGGCGTCCACGCCCAACCAGGATAGCCCGATCATGGCTGGATACACGCCGATCCTCGGCGTCGACGTGTGGGAGCACGCGTACTACCTGCACTACCAGAACAAGCGCGGCGACTACATCGACCACTGGTGGAACGTCGTGAACTGGGACGAAGTCGCGAAGCTGTATGACGCGGCCCGCTGAGTCGCGCGCGGCGCGACTGAGCCTCGCCATCGTCGCCCTCGTGGCCGCCGGATGCGGCGGTTACGGGGGCGCCGGTGCGTCGGGCGGCGCCGCGGACACCGGGTCGGTGGAAGCCGGGGCCCGCCCGACGCCCGTGCTCGAGCGGCAGGTGAGCGGCACGACGGCGCTGCTGCAGGCCGTCAGCCCGGTGAGCGACACCGTCGCCTGGGTGAGTGGCCACCAGGGCACGTGGGCCCGGACGCTCGACGGCGGACGGACGTGGACGGCCGGCCGGGTGCGGGGCGCCGACAGCCTGCAGTTCCGCGACGTGCACGCGGCCTCGGCGGACGAAGCGTGGCTCCTGTCGGCCGGACCGGGCGAGCTGTCGCGCATCTATCACACCACCGACGGTGGTTCGAGCTGGACGCTGCAGTGGACGAACCCCGAGCCGTCCGGCTTCTACGACTGCCTGGACTTCTGGGACCGCCGGTTCGGCCTCGCGTACGGTGACGCCGTCGACGGCGAGCTGCGCGTCCTCGAGACGAGCGACGGAGGAAAGACCTGGAGCCTGCTCGGCGGCGACGTCCTCCCCGACGCCCAGCTGGAAGAAGGCGGCTTCGCCGCGAGCGGCACGTGCGTGGTCACCGGGGCGAACGGCCGGGCGTGGATCGCCACCGGCAACGCCCGGCTGAGCCGCGTCCTTCATACCGACGACTGGGGAGACAGCTGGACCGTGGCCGACACGCCGATCCCCGGCGGCGAGGGGGCCGGGTTGTTCTCGGTCGCCTTCCGCGACTCGCTGTACGGCGTGGTGTTCGGCGGCGACCTGTCGGCGGCGGAACCGGACGGCGAGCAGGAAGAGCCCGTCGGGCCGCCGGCCCGGGTGGCGATCTCGCGGGACGGCGGCGCCTCCTGGGACCGGGCCGGACAGCCGAGCTTCGCGGGCGCGGTGTTCGGGGGCGCCTGGGTGCCGGGCCCCGGATCCGGCGCGATGGTGGCGGTGGCGCCGACCGGCGCCTCGTGGTCGGCCGACGGCGGATCGACCTGGATGCCGCTGGACTCGGTCGCCTACTGGGGTCTCGGATTCGCATCGAACCGGGCCGGATGGCTGGTCGGGCCGGGCGGACGCATCACCCGGATCCGTTTCGACTGACCCCGGGCGCCGGACCTCGCCGCGGCGGCCCGACCGGCGCCGCCGCGGCCCTCAGACGCCTCCGAACCAGGGGTATCCCCTGTCCTCCCAGTAGCCGCCCGGCCGCTCCGCCGTGAAGGTCACGGACGTCAGGTACTTCGTCAGCTTGTAGCCGAGCTTGTGGGGCGCGTACAACCGCAGCGGCGCGCCGTGGTCCGGGCCGAGCGGCTCGTCGTTGAACTCCCACGCCAGCATCGTCTCGGGGTGCAGCGCCGACTTCAGGTCCCAGCCGTTGTAGTAATTCTCGTCGAAGGAGTCGAAGCGCACGTAGCGGGCCTCGGGGCGCAGACCGACGTGCTCGGCGAGCGCGCGCAGCGGGGTGCCCGTCCAGGTGGCGATCGCCGACCAGCCTTCCACGCAGTGGTGCTTGACCGTGTAGCGCAGGCGTCCGAGAGCGCGGACCTCCTCCAGGCTCAGGGCCGCCGGTCGCTCCACCAGGCCGCCGACCTCCAGTCTCCACGCCGCGGGATCCTCGAGGACGGGCGTCGCGGAGGCGATGTGGTAGTTCGGGAAGCTGCTCGAACGCTCACTCTCCGCGTACTTCGGGGCGAGCCGGTCGTGCGAGAGCAGCCATTCGGACAGCCGGTCGTTGAGCCGGCTCGCCCTCCGCTGGAGCGGCTTGAAGGTATCGCCGCCGTCCCAGCCACAGGCGGCGAGCAACCCGGCCGCCCCGGTCGCCAGGAAGGCGCGCCGGTCGATGCGGCGAGCGGGCGTCGGCCGCTCGGCGTTCCGGTCAGGGTTCGTCACTGGTGAACCTCCCCCGGTATCTCCCGGTCAACATCGCACGAAGGCTGGCCGGGTCGGCGATGAACACCAGCGCCACGTGCACGACGGCGAAAGCGACGAACAACCAGACGGCCCAGAAGTGCCAGAAGCGCGCCAGCTGGAACCCGCCGAACAGCCGCGTGAGCCAGGCGAGCTGGACCGGCTTGTAGATGGCGAGTCCGGTGAGGATCGAAAGGCCGGCCAGCAGCACCACTCCCGTGTACGCGAGCTTCTGGAGGGCGTTGTGCTTGCCCTGGGGAGGGTGATCCTGGCGCAGCCGCAGGTAGTATTTCTGCATCTCGATCGCGGGCCCGACGTCCCGCGGCCGGAACACCAGCTTCCTCCACTCCCCCGAGACCAGCAGGTATCCCACGTAGAGCAGGCCGACGGCCACCAGCGGCCACATGAGCAGGAAGTGCCAGTTGATGCCTCCCGCCAGCCAGCCGCCGAGGCGCACGGCTTCGGGGAAGGTCCTGCCCTGGAACGGATTCGGCGCATAGTAGGGCCCGCCGCGTTCTCCGAAGCGGGCATATGCGCCGTAGATCTGGAGGCCGCTCGTCACCATCCCGGCCAGCAACAGGGCCGCCGACCAGTGCGTGACCCTGACGATCCAGTGGTGGCGTCGCACGCCGCGGGGGGCTGACTCCGCGGCCGCGAGCTCCGTCGCCGCGGGCGCGGGCTCTGCCGCCGCCGGCTCGGCTCCCGGGCTCTCGGCCGCTTCGGGTTCTCCCGCGAGGCTCTCCGTCACCTCGGAAGGGCGCGGCGGCTCTTCGGTTTCCGGGTGGTCACCGCTCAAGGCACCGTCCTGTTTGGAGGAGAGTCGTGGGCGCGCGGGAGCGTCCCGCGGGCACCGCTCACTCAGAGAACAGCGACGGCGGCGTACCAGATCCCGAACAGCAGGCTGGCCATCCCGATCAACGGGATCAGCGGCTCGAAACGGCGGCCCACCGCCCCGGTCGCCAGGCCGTGGCCCACCACCGCCGAGACGACCGCCATCGAGACCGCCGTACCCGCGGCGTACACCAGGAGCGCGAGCGCCCCCACGGCGGGCGTGGACGCCGCGGCGATCAGCAGCACGCCGGTTCCCGCCGAGCCGCCGATGCCATGGACGAGACCGATCCCGAACGCCTCGCGCGGGGAGCGGCCCAGCGCCACGGGGTGCCGGTGCGTATGCGCGGAACGCTGCGGATGACCGGTGTCCGCCGGGTGCTCGTGCATGTGCGGGTGAGAATGCCGGACGTCGTCGTGCTCGTGCACGTGGACGTGCAGGTAGCCGCGCCGCCAGCGGACCAGGAGTCGCACGGCGAGGCCGACGATCAGCAGCCCCACGGCGAGCTCGGCCCCTCGCGTCACGAGGTCGGGAAGCCGCTGGCCGAAGAACACGACGGGGAGCCCGAACAAGAACAGGGTGGCCGCGTGCCCGAACCCCCAGGCGAGCCCGAGACGGCCGGCCCGGCGCCGTGCCTCCGCCCGATCGCTGAATACGAGCGTCGAAAGGGCGGTGACGTGATCGGGGTCCGATGCGTGCCGAATTCCCAGCAGGAGAGCGGCAGCCAGCCCGAGCCACACGCTGCCTCCGCCGAGGCCCGAGATCCAGGCTTCCGCCGCGTGCGGGCCCACGTCAGCTCGCCCCGGTCTCGACGAGCTCGCGCAGCACGTGGTAGGCGCTCGCCTGCGCCTCCTGGATGCGCGGGATGTGCTCCGACCTCGTCACCACGACGTGGTCGGCGAGTGCCTCTGCCGCCACGCGGCCACCGTCGTAGCCGACGAACGCGATCGTCATCAGCCCGCGGCGCCTGGCCTCGGCGAGCGCCTCGATCACGTTGCGCGAGTTGCCACTGGTCGACAGGGCGAGCGCGGCGTCGCGCTCGCCGCCGTAGGCGATGATCTGCCGCGAGAAGATCGCGTCGGTCCCGACGTCGTTGGCGATCGCGCTGAGGATCGCGGGATCGGCCGTGAGATCGAGCGCCGCGCGCGGCGGCCAGCCGGAATCCGCCGGGGGAAGCCGGAAGTCGGCCACCACGTCCATCGCGTCCGTGGCGGAGCCGCCGTTGCCGAACGCCAGCAGGGTCCCGCCCGCTTCGAAACGCCGCCGCAACCCGGCGGCCGCGGCGGCCAGCGCGCCCGCGCCCTCGAGCAGCGTCTGCCGCCGGAGCTCGCCGACTTCCTGGGCCTTCATCCTCACCGAAGCGCGCACGTCGGCCAGCACCGTGTCGAGGTCGGTCTCCCGCTCGCCGAGGAAGGGATACAGGAAGCTCGCGCCGCCCGGATCGTGGACCTGCCTGGCCTCGCGTCCCTCGAGCAGACCGCGGTGCTCGAAGAACACGTGCACGAGCTCCCACAGGACGTGGTAGTGGGTCTCGGCCACTTCCTGGTGCACGAACGGGTCGCTGCCGGGGACGCCGAAATGCCACACGCCGCCCGACGATTCGCGGGGTGCGGCGTCCGGACGGTCACCGCCGGAAGCCGCCCCGCCGTAGTCGATCACGAGGCAGCCCCGCTCGCGGGCGACGTCGAGCGCCTCGCGGGTTTCGACCCCTTCGTCGTCGTCGAGGCCGAACACGATCGCCACGTCTTCGGCCCGCAGCACGAGCCGCGCCTGGAGGGGCAACGGGCCGCCCTCCGCCGCGAGACCGAGGGCCGGAAGCGCGCGCTTGCCGACGATCACGGGGTGCACGAACTCGACCGCGACGTGCCGCACGTCGGAACGGGCGGCCGGAGATCGACCCAGGGCCACGAGCCGCCCGCCGCGGGCGAAGCGCTCGGCCATCCGGTGGCAGAGCGCGGCGGTGCGCTCGGCCTCCGCGGTGAAGAAGCGGTGGTTCGCCTCCGTGCGCCGGCCCAGGGCGTCGCGGACGACGGTGAGGCCGTCACCGGCCGTCCGTTCGCGACCGGCTTCCCGCGCGCCGTCGTCAGATCTCGCGCGCGCCGGTCGGGTCACGCCGCCTCCCGGCCTCGCTCCGCCACGTTTCGCAGCCAGTCGAACCAGGCCTCCAGCCCTTCGCCGGTGCGGGCGCTCACGAGCGCGTACGGCACGCCCGGATGCACGGCCTCGAGGTTGGCGAGGAACGCGTCGAGATCGAAGTCCAGGTGCGGAAGCAGGTCGATCTTGTTGACCAGCACGAAATCACAGGCGCGGAACATCAGCGGGTACTTCAGCGGCTTGTCCTCGCCCTCGGTCACCGACGACGCCATCACCCTCGCGTCCTCGCCGATCTTGAACTCCGCCGGGCAGACGAGATTGCCGACGTTCTCGACCACGAGCAGGTCGATTTCGTCGAGCGGGAGCGACGGCAGGGCCGACCGGACCATGTTGGCGTCGAGGTGGCACTCGCCGCCGAAGCCCGCGTCGGTGTTGATCTGCACGACGGGGGCGTGGTGGTGGGCGAGGCGATCGGCGTCGAGGCTCCCCTGTACGTCGCCCTCCAGCACTCCGAGGCGGAGCTCGTGGTCGAGGGCTTCGAGCGCCCGTTCGAGCAGCGTCGTCTTACCGGCGCCCGGCGAGCTCATGAAGTTCACGACCGTCACGCCCGCCCGGTCGAAGTCGTCGCGATTCGCCCGGGCGATCGTATTGTTCGCGTCGAGCGCGTCCTCGACGACCCGGATCTTCTTGATGTGCATATGTCACTCCCGGGGCGGCCGTTCGGGCCGACCTCCGCGTTCGGTCTTCAGGTCGGGGCGGGCACCGGGTCGTCGACTTCCAGGTAGTCGATGAGCAGCTCGTCGCCGCGCACGACCTCGACCCCGTACTCGCCACACGCTCCGCAGCGGAAGGGGAAGCCCCGCTGCGGCGTTTCTTCGCCGCACGACCGGCAGGCGCCCACGGCCTCGATCTTCTCGATGCCGAGCACCGCGCCATCGGCCACCGTGCCCCGCGAGAGCACCTCCCAGCCGAACTCGAGGGACGAGGGCACGACCTGCCGCAGGTGGCCCACCCTGAGCTGCACGTGCGTGACGCGACGGCCCTCCGCGTGCCGCAGCACGCTCTCCAGCACCGAGCTCGCGATCGCCATCTCGTGCATCGGGGGCTCTCAGCAGATGCGGGGAAGCGGGTCGCCCACGAGCAGGTCCATCACGCGCTTGCCGCCGAACGTGGTCTGCACGAGCACCATGCCGGCCGGCTCCGTCTTCACCTGGCCGATGTCGGCCGCGCCCTCGCAGCCCGGCACCGCCCGCAGGGCGTCGAGGGCGTCCGCGGCCACGGCCTCGGCGACCACGGCGACGAGCACGCCCTCGTTGGCCACGTACATCGGATCGATGCCGAGGATCTCGCAGGCTCCGGCCACGGCGGGATGCACGGGGATCCGCTCCTCGTCGACCAGCACCGCGACGCCGGACGTCGAGGCGAGCTCGTTGAGCACCGAAGCGACGCCCCCACGCGTCGCGTCGCGGGCGCAGCGCAGGTGCTCGCCCGCCGCCCCGAGCAGGGCGTCCATCGCCGGCCACAGCGACCGGGTGTCGGACTCGATCTGCGCGCCGAGCTCGAACTCGCCGCGGGCGAGCATGATCGCCGTGCCGTGATCTCCCACGCGGCCCGACACGAGGATGTGATCGCTCGGCCGCAGGGCGGTGGGCGACAGGTTGGCCCGCGGGTCGCGCCGTCCGAGGCCGGTCGTGCAGATGTACATCGAGTCCGCGTGGCCGCGCTGCACGACCTTCGTGTCGCCGGCCACGATCCGCACGCCGGCCTCGGCGGCCGCCTTCGCGATCGCGTCGACCTCGGCGCGCAGATCTTCGGCCGACAGACCCTCCTCGAGAATCATCGACAGCGTCAGGGCGATCGGTCGGGCTCCGGACACCGCCAGGTCGTTCACCGTGCCGTTGACCGCCAGCTCGCCGATCGAGCCGCCCGGGAACCGGATCGGCGTGACGACGAAGCTGTCGGTGGTGAGCGCCAGCTCGGCGTCGTCGACGAGGATCGAGGCGGCGTCGTTGAGGGCTTCGAGCTCGCCGGAGCCGAAGGCGGGCACGAACAGGCCTTCGATCAGCGTCCCCATCGCCTTCCCACCCGCCCCGTGCGCCATCGTGATCCGGTCGTCGCGGAAGCGGGCCGGCATCGAGCGCACCTTCTCGATCTTCGCGAGCGCCTCGCGCTCGCGGCGGTCGCGCTCCGACCGCGCCGCGTCCATTTCCTCGCCCGCGGGGGCGTCCACCGAGTCGATCGGTCTCACACGACCTCACGTTCCCGCGCGAAGCGGCCGAAGTTGTAGTAGGCGGCGCAGGCCCCCTCGGCGGAAACCATGCAGGTGCCGATCGGATTCTCCGGGGTGCACGCGGTGCCGAACACCTTGCACTCCCATGGATTGATCACGCCCTTCAGCACTTCGCCGCACTGGCAGGCCTTCGGGTCGGCCACCCGGACGCCGGGAACGTCGAACCGCAGCTCCGCGTCGAAGTCGGCGTACGCCTCGGCGAGCTTCAGGCCGCTCTGCGAGATGAACCCCATGCCGCGCCATTCGAAGTGCGGCCGCAGCTCGAACACCTCCGACAGGACCTTGAGCGCCATCGGATTCCCCTCGTAGGGCACCACGCGCTTGTACTGGTTCTCCACCTCGCACCGGCCGTCGGCCATCTGCTTCACGAGCATGTAGATGCTCTGCAGCATGTCGAGCGGCTCGAAGCCGGACACCGTGATCGGCTTCCCGTACTCGGCGGGGATGAATTCGTACGGCCGGGCGCCGATCACCGTGGACACGTGGCCCGGTCCGATGAACGCGTCGAGCCGAAGGTCGGGCGACTCGAGCAGGGCGCGCAGCGGCGGGACGATCGTGACGTGGTTGCAGTAGACGGAGAAATTCCCGACGCCCTCCGCCTTCGCCCGCATCAACGTCAGAGCGGTCGAGGGCGCGGTCGTCTCGAAACCTACGGCGAAGAACACGACCTCGCGGTCGGGGTTCTCTTTCGCGATCCGCAGCGCGTCGAGCGGTGAGTAGACCATGCGAATGTCGGCGCCGGCCGCCTTCGCCTCGAGCAGCGAGCCTTCGCCGCCCGGCACCCGCATCATGTCGCCGAAGCAGCAGAAGATGACCTCCGGGCGGCGGGCCACGGCGATCCCGTCGTCCACGCGACCCATCGGGATCACGCACACCGGGCAGCCGGGCCCGTGCACGAGCTCGATGTTGCCGGGCAGCAGCTCGTCGATCCCGTAGCGGTAGATCGTGTGCGTGTGCCCGCCGCAGACTTCCATGATCTTGTAACGGCGGTCGCGATCGACCGTCTGCGCGATCTTCTCCGACAGGGCGCGGCCGAGATCGGGGTCGCGGAATTCGTCGACGAACTTCATGGGGTCGCCTCCGTGGGGGCCTCGACGCGGAGCAGGGCCGTCCCGGCATGCACGAGCAGCCGGTCACCCGGCCGGACGTCGGGGACCAGGGCGGTGAGGACGTCGGTGCGGTTCCCGCCGTCGTCGACGCAGACCGCGAGCCCGGTCTCGTCACACGATTCGACGCGCATCGGCACACCCTCGTCGGAGCACGTGATGCAGTGGCCGTCCGTGGTGCAGCGGCCGGCGGGCGGGTGGGGGGCGCTCATTGGATGATGCTCCCCATGAACTCCTCGAGCTCCTGCTCGTACTCGCCACCCATCGCTTCCAGCAGCCGGAGGGTGGCCTTCGCTTCCTTCTCGTCGACGCGCGACAGCGCGAAGCCCACGTGGATGAGCACCCAGTCGCCGGGTTCGGCGCCTCCGTCGTCGTCCAGCAGGCCGATGTTCACGTTTCGGTGGACGCCCGCCACGTCGACGGTGGCGATGCGGTTTTCCTCGTCCACCAGCTTGACGACCTGCCCGGGAATCGCGAGGCACATGGCGGCCTCCATGCCGAGAGTTCGCTGGTCGTCTCGTCCCGGCGGTCGGACGGCCGGCACTCCGGCCCCCGGCGGCGGTGCGGATCGGGTTCCGCGTCGTCGTCGGACCCGCGACGCCAGGCGGGGGATCGGCGTCGCTTAAGCCCTGAGGCGAGAACAACTAATGTTCCGAATATTACAGTCTGATTTTGTCCCCGATGGGCAGCCGATGTCAAGTTTATTCGGACGTTCCGTCGCCCCTGAGTCGAGCCGCGCCGGCAGCCGCCTGGCCGTAGGAAATCCCACCGTCGTTCGGGGGCAGCCGACACGGCACGAGAGGCTCCACTCCCAGGGCCGCCAGGCGGGCGGCGACACGCTCGAGAAGCAGCACGTTCTGGAACACGCCGCCCGACAGGACCGCCATCGAGAGTCCGCGGCGCCGGGCCTCGGCCGCGCTCGCCGCCGCGGTTCCGTCGGCGACGCCTAGATGGAAGCGGCGGCCCACCCGCCGCGGATCGATCCCGGCCGCGAGGTCGTTCATCACGGCTCGCACCGTGGCGCGAGCGTCGAGGACGGCGAGGCCGCCCGCCGGGCGCAGGAGCGGGAGCGGGTAGCCGGGTTCGTCGTCCTCGCCCGGCGCCTCGTCGGCCACCGCGCTCGCCGCCATCTCGAGCTCGATCGCCGCCTGCCCCTCGTACGTGGTCTCGAGCCGGACGCCGCAGAGGGCGCTGACGGCGTCGAACAGGCGGCCCGCGCTGGTGGTGAGCGGGGAGGCCACCCCCGAGCGGACGAGCTGTACCACCGCCCGCCAGCGCTGCGCATCGACGCGACCCTCCCACCAGCCGGGCGGTTCGGGGTCCGGGCCGCCCTCGGCGTCGGCCACCGCGCACAGCCAGGCGCACGCCATGCGCCACGGCTGGCGGATGGCGGCCTCCCCGCCCGGAAGCCGCACCGGCCAGAGATGGGCGGCGCGCTCGAAGGCCGCCGCGTCGCCGACCAGCAGCTCCCCGCCCCACACCGTGCCGTCCGTCCCGTAGCCGGTCCCGTCGAAGATCACGCCGAGCGCCGGGCCGTCGATTCCATGCTCGGCCAGGCACGCGGCGAGGTGCGCGTGGTGATGCTGGACCGCCTCGAGCCGGAGCCCCTCCGCCGCGGCGCGGCGCCGGGCGTACTTCGTGGACAGGTACTCGGGGTGAAGGTCGTGAACGAGGACCTCCGGGCGCACCTCGAACAGCCGCTCGAAATGGGCGACGCCCTCCTCGAACGAGCGCAGGGTCTCGTAGTTCTCCAGGTCGCCGATGTGGTGCCCCACCCAGGCGCGGCGCCCGTCGGCGACGGTGAACGTGTTCTTGAGGTGGGCGCCGCAGGCGACGAGCGTACGCCCGGCGGGTGTCGGCAGCGCGTGCGGTTCCGGCACGAAACCGCGGGAGCGACGCAGCACCAGCGGGCGTCGCTCGCCGTCGACGCTCACGACCCGGACCACCGAGTCGTCGGTGCGGACGTGGATCGGCCGGTCGTGCACGAGGAAGAGGTCCGCGATCCCGGCGAGCCGCTCCCGGGCGTCCTCGTCCCGGTAGGCGATCGGCTCGTCCGAGACGTTGCCGCTCGTCATCACCAGGGGAGCGCCGGCGTCGGCCAGCAGGAGATGGTGAAGGGGGGTGTACGGCAGCATGAGTCCGAGGTCGCGATGGCCGGGAGCGACCGCCCCGGCGATCGGGGCGGCGGGGAGCCGACGCGCGAGGACGATCGGGCGCGCCCTGTCGGTCAGCAGCGCCAGCTCTTCCGCGCAGAGCTCGACCAGCCCCCGCGCCGCGTCGGCGTCCGGCACCATGACCGCGAACGGTTTGTCCTCGCGATGCTTGCGGTCCCGCAGCCGGCGAACGGCCTGTTCGTCGGCCGCCGTGCAGGCCAGGTGATAGCCGCCCAGGCCCTTCACCGCGACGATCGAACCCTCGCGCAGCGCCGCCGCGGCCCGGGCCACGGGATCCGCCCCTCCGGCTCCCCCCGCCTTCGCGATCGGGGCGCCGTCTCGATCGAGCAGCCGGACCGACGGACCGCACTCGGGGCAGGCATTCGGCTGGGCGTGGAACCGGCGGTCGAGCGGATCTTCGTACTCGGCCCGGCAGGGACCGCACATCTCGAACGCCGCCATCGTCGTATATGGACGGTCGTAGGGAATACCCCGGATGATCGTGAATCGGGGCCCGCAGTTCGTGCAGTTGATGAACGGATAGCGGAAGCGACGGTCGGCCGGGTCGGCGAGCTCGCGCAGGCAATCCTCGCACGTGGCGGTGTCGGGGCTGACGAGGGCCGTGGGATGTTCGCCGCGCGCGCTGGCCCGGATCTCGAACGTCACGGCGCCCGTGGCTGCCACCGCCACCGCGTCACAGCTCTCGATGGACGACAGGGGCGGCGCCTCGCGCGGCAGCCGCCGTTCGAACGCGGCGAGGGCGCCCGGTGCGCCTTCGATCTCGATCGTCACGCCCGAGGCGTCGTTCAGCACCCAGCCGGCGAGCCGGAGCTCCGTGGCCAGGCGATAGACGAACGGGCGGAAGCCCACACCCTGCACGACGCCCGTGACACGCAGGCGCCGGCGGGAGGTCGGCTCGTCAGGAGGCGTCGGTGTCGGCTCGAAGGACATGGCGCGCGGACCCGGTCGGGAAACGTGACGTGCTCGCGTCTCGACAGAGTGCGGCGGGCCACGGGGCGGCGGCAAGCGATCCCTGAAACCTGCCGCGCACCCGCCCCGTAATGTCCTGCAACCGTTCGGAAAGACGCACTGTCCAAACGGAGTGAAGCGATAGATGACTCTCGAACCCAGGGACGACGAAGGGATGAGCATCATGCGGTGGGTGGAAGCGAAGGAGCTGGCCAGGATGTTCGGCATCCTGGTGGTGCTCGTGACGGCGGGATGGGGGTTGAGCGCGAAGGCGCAGGACGCGCCTGGAGTCGTGGAAGTACCGGACGTGCCGGCCGTCGAGGCGCCGGCGGAGCCGGCTGCCTACGTAGTGGCCGGTTCCGCCGCCCCGGCGGAGCTCGCCCCGGCGCTGCCCGTGGCGGTGCCGGCGGGCGTCTGAGACGTGATCGGGCCATACGCCGCCGGGCGTCGATCGGCCTCGTAGTCGAACTCGTAGGCGTCGGCCGCCACCACGACGTGGTTGGCGTCGGCCGCCGCCATGTCGAAATCCGCGACGATCCTGCACGGACCGTCGTCCCCCTCCGCCAGGATCCTCCCCAGCGGGTCGACGGCCATGCTGCCGCCGGGGAACCGCGTGCCGCGTTCCACCCCCACCCGGTTCACCGCGAAGTAGTTCAGGTGGTTCTCGTACGCCCGCATCGTGGTCTGGGCCCGCTTCATGTCGAGCCGCGGCCAGTTGGTGGGCAACACGATCAGCTGCGCTCCGAGCAGCTTCAGCGTGCGTGAGGATTCCGGAAACGTCCCGTCGTAGCAGATGTTGAGGCCGATGCGGCCGATCGGCAGGTCCCAGACGTCGAACCCCGCGCCCCGGCCGGCGAAACGGTCGACGCCGAGACAGAGCGTGTGGACCTTCCGATAGCGCCCGACGACGCCTTCGGGCCCGACCAGGAAGGCCGTGTTGTAGACGCGGCCGTCGTCGCGCTCGACGGCTCCGGCCACCGCCCATGCCGCCGCGTCGCGGCAGGCCTCGACGAGCCGCAGGATTTCCGGGCCGTCGGCTTCGACCGCCCCCTCGAGCGCCTCCGCCTCGCTCTCGAACACGTAACCGGTGAGGGCGGCCTCCGGAAATATCACCAGCCGAGCCCCCTCCTCGGCGGCCGCCCTCACGGTTTCGGCCGCGATGAACTCCGCGTTGTATCCGGGCTCGTGCAGCCGGCAGTCGAACTGCACCCCGCAGGCGGTGAGTCGCGGCGGTCGCCCGGCAGATCCCTTCATCGCGGCATCGAGCCCACGAAGTCCTCGCCGCCGTCCACGCGGATCGTGTTCCCGGTCATCCAGTCGGTGCCCCGGTCGCACATGGTCAGCATGCAGCGGGCCACGTCCTCCGGGGTCGTCAGGCGACCATAGGGATTCTGCTGCTTCGCCTCCTCGATCATGAACTCGGCCCCCGGGATCTTCCGCAGGGCGGGCGTGTCGGTCACCCCCGCGCGCAGGGCATTGGCCGTGACCTTGTGGGGCGCGAGCTCGAGGGCGAGCTGCCGGCAGTGAGACTCCAGCGCCGCCTTCGCCGCGGACACCGCGCCGTAGGAGGGGATGACCCGGTCGCCGCCCGAGCTGGTCATGGCGAAGATCCGGCCACCCTCGCCCATGAGTCCGCGCGCCATCACGCCCTGGGTCCAGTACACGAGCGAATGGGCCATGACGGTGAGCGTCATGTCCATCTGGTCTTCGGTCATCGAGTCGCTCGGATGCTCAGCCACGAACGGCCGCAGGGTGCCGAAGGCGAGCGAGTGGAGCAGCATCCCGATCGAGCCCGGAAGGAGCCGCCCGGCGAGATCGTCGAGCAACGCATCGCGTTTCTCGGCGCTCGCCGCGTTCATGTTGTGGAACTCGGCCGTCGCCCCGCTCCGTTCGATCTTCTCGACGATCTCCTCGACGTGCGCGAGTCCCGCCCGGCGATCGAGGTGCACGCCGATGATGCCGTATCCCGCGCGGGCGAACTCCAGTGCCGCCGCCTCGCCGAAGCCGCTGGACGCGCCGAGGATGAGCGCGACTTTCCGATCGTTGCTGCTCAATCTGCCTCCAGGAGAAGGGGCCGGACGCGGCCCACCGCATACCTCTGCCGAGTATCGATCATATCCAGCCCGCCGGCCGCCGACCAGCACGCGCGGCGGCCGTCCCGCGCGGGACAGATTGACCCATCGGCGGCCGGAGCGGGGGAACGCCCTGCCCCGCTCCCGCGCGGCTCCTTTCCGGACGTTCCGGCGGCGGAGCCCCCCAACCATGCGCCCGACAATGGGTTACGAAGACCATGGCCTCATGTGGGACATCCCCGACCGAGGAACGGCTCTCGCATCTAGGTGGGACGGCGGGCCCGATGGCCCGGGCCACGAATTCCCGCCCCCCCGGAACCGAGGAGGAACGATGAAAGCCAGAGACCTCATGACCTCGAACCCCGAAGCGGTGACCCCGGACGCACCCGTGAGTCGGGTCGCCAGGCTCATGGAGCGCCTCGACGTGGGCGCGGTGCCCGTGATCGTCGATCGGGCGAGCCGTCGCCTCGCCGGGATCGTGACCGATCGCGACCTGGCGATCCGTCACGTCGCACTCGGCCACGCGATGGACTGCCCGGTGGAAGACTGCATGACGATGAACGAGGGCAGGGACCGGTTCCTCACCGTCCGCCCGGAAGACACGGTCGAGTACGTGATGGAGCTGATGGGTGACCACCAGGTCCGCCGGATTCCGGTGCTGGACGACGACGACCGCCTGGTGGGCATCGTCGCGCTGGCCGACATCGCACGTGAGATCGGCCCCCGAGCGCCGGGACGCGTCGTGGAGCTCCTGGAGCAGATGTCGGTGCCGTCCGTCGACCGCACGCCGGCGCCGGCGGTTTCATGACGGAGTTCGCGCAGCAGCGCCGGCGGATGGTCGAGCGAGACCTGGCCGGCCGGGGCATCCGTGACGAGCGCGTGCTCGAGGCGATGGGCGAGGTGCCGCGCGAGGCGTTCGTGCCGCCCAGGCTGCGGGAGTTCGCCTACGAGGACTCGCCCCTCCCGATCGAGGCCGGGCAGACGATCTCGCAGCCGTACATCGTGGCGCGGATGATCGAGGCGCTCGACCTCGAGGGTGGGGAGACGGTGCTCGACATCGGGACCGGATCGGGGTACGCGGCGGCCGTGCTGAGCCGCATCGCGGATCATGTCTACACGATCGAGCGGCACGGGGATCTGCACGAGCTGGCCCGCCGCAGATTCGCGGAGGTGGGCTACTACAACATCGAAGCCCGGCACGGGGACGGGACGCTCGGCTGGCCGGAGGCCGCCCCGTTCGACGCGATCCAGGCGGCGGCCGGCGGCCCGGAAGTGCCGCGCGCGCTGCTCGAGCAACTGAAGGACGGCGGCCGGCTCGTGATCCCCATCGGCGAGACGTTGCAGCTGCAGCATCTCGTTCGCGTGGTGCGCCATGGCGACGAGTTCACCACGCAGAAGCTCGAGCCCGTGCGCTTCGTCCCGCTGATCGGCGAAGGGGGCTGGCGGGAGGCCGGATCGGAGACGGGACCCGAGTCCGTGAAGGTCGGCCCGATCGAAGCGCCGACGCCGACCCACTCCGATCCGGTCGTGCAGCTCCTGAGCGAGACCGTCGAGCCGATCAGCGGGATCGACGACGCCGAGATCGGCGGGCTGCTCGAGCGGATCGGCGACGCCCGGGTCGTGCTCCTCGGCGAAGCGACCCATGGCACGTCGGAGTTCTACCGGATGCGCGCGAAGATCACGCGGGCGCTGGTCGAGCAACGTGACTTCGACATCGTCGCCGCGGAGGCCGATTGGCCGGACGCGGCGCGCGTAGATCGGTACGTCCGCGGCGGCGGCCCTCCGCCGGGAGAGTGGACGGCCTTTTCCCGCTTCCCCACCTGGATGTGGCGCAACCGGGAGTTCCGCGAGTTCGTCGACTGGCTGCACGAGCACAACGCGGAGCGGCCCCGCGAGACGCGGACCGGCTTCTACGGGCTCGATCTCTACAGCCTCTACCGGTCGATCGACGCCGTGCTCGGCTATCTCGACCGCACGGACCCCGAGACGGCGCGCGTGGCGCGCGCCAGGTACGGTTGCCTGTCGCCGTGGGAACGCGACCCGGCCGTGTACGGACGCGCCGCCCTGACCGGGAAATTCCGGACCTGCGAAGACGAGGTCGTGAAGATGCTGCGCGAGCTGCTGGAGAAGCAGATCGAGTACGCCCGCCTCGACGGCGAGCACTTCCTCGACGCGGTCCAGAACGCCCGGGTCGTCGCCAACGCGGAACGCTACTACCGGATCATGTACTACGGCTCGCGCGAGTCCTGGAATCTCCGCGACACGCACATGTTCGACACGCTGCGCACCCTGCTCGCCTTCCACGGGCCCGAAGCCCGGGCGGTCGTCTGGGAGCACAACTCGCACATCGGCAACGCGGCGGCGACCGAGATGGGCGCCCGGGGCGAGCACAACATCGGGCAGCTGAGCCGCGAGCACTTCGGTGACGACGCCTTCCTCGTCGGGTTCGGTACGGACCACGGTACGGTGGCCGCCGCCTCCGATTGGGACGGCCCGATGCACGTCAAAAACGTGCGTCCCGCGCACGAGCGCAGCTACGAGCGGCTGTTCCACGAGACGGGCATCGAGGCCGGGCTCCTGCACCTGCGGGACCCGGCTCGCGACGAGGTGCGCGAGGAGCTCGGACCCGCCCGCCTGGAGCGGGCGATCGGCGTCATCTACCGGCCGGAGACCGAGCTGCAGAGCCACTACTTCCAGGCGTCGCTGCCGTGGCAGTTCGACGAGTACGTCTGGTTCGACCGGACCGAGGCCGTGCGCCCCCTGGGCGGCGCGGAGCTGGAGGGCGTCCCCGACACCTATCCGTTCGGACTGTAGACGCCCGCATCGACCGAGCGAGGTTCGCATGATAGAAGCGAGCGGATCATCCACTATCGCCGGCCTCGGGACGGCCGGCCTCCTGGCCATGCTGGTCGGCGTCCTCCCCGCGGGGGACGGCGTCGCCGGCCATCATCCGGAGCGCCACGACCTGCCTCTGCGCGCCGTGGTCATCGACACGACGGCCACCCCGGAAGGCGTCTACCGGGCCGCCTGCGCGGCGTGCCATGGAGCGGACGGCCGCGGCGCACCGCCCGCCCAGGTAGCGTTCGAAGAAGCCCTCCCCGACTTCTCCGACTGCAGCTTCGCGACACGCGAGCCGGACGCCGACTGGGGCGCGATCAGCCATGAAGGGGGACCGGTACGTGGATTCTCGCCCATGATGCCCGCCTTCGGAGACGCACTCACCGGGGAGGAGATCCGCCTTGCACTGGCTTATGTGCGCGGATTCTGCACCGATCCCGCCTGGCCGCGGGGCGAGCTGAACCTGCCGCGGGCCCTGTTCACCGAGAAGGCGTATGTCGAAGACGAGGCCGTGCTGACGGTCGCCACGACCACCGAGGGGACCGGCGCCGTCATGAACAAGTTCGTATACGAGCGCCGGTTCGGGGCCCGCAACCAGCTCGAGCTCGTGGTGCCGTTCAGCTTCGTGGAGCGGTCCGCGGAGGACGGTGGTTCGAGCGACTGGACGGCCGGCCTCGGCGATATCGCCGTCGGGGCGAAACGGGCCCTGTTCCACTCCCCTGCGACGGGCTCGATCTTCAGCATCGCCGGAGAGATAATCCTGCCGACGGGCGATGAGTCCCGGGGCTTCGGCAAGGGAACGACGGTGTTCGAGCCGTTCGTCTCGTTCGGACAGATCCTGCCGGCGGACGCCTTCCTGCACCTGCAGGGGGGGCTCGAGCTACCGGCCGACCGCGACCTGGCGGAGAACGAGGGATTCTGGCGCGCAGCGCTCGGCCGAAGCTTCACGACGGGTCGCTGGGGACGGACCTGGTCCCCCATGGTCGAGCTCCTGGGGGCGCGCGAACTCATCCCGGGCGAGCCCGTGAACTGGGACCTCGTCCCGCAGCTCCAGGTGACCCTGAATACGCGCCAGAACATCATGGCCAACATCGGTGTCCGCATCCCGCTGAACGACGCCGACGTCCGGCAGACCGAGCTGGTTCTCTACCTGCTATGGGATTGGTACGATGGCGGATTCTTCGAAGGCTGGTAGGCGCCCCCGCGTCGCGGGACTGACCGTGACGCTGGCACTCACCCTGTTCGGGGGGACCAACCTCGCCGCCCAGGAAGCGGGTGGCGGCACCGCGCAGCTGCCCGCGCTGTTCGGCACCTCCGACCGTTGCATCGCCTGTCATACGGGCCTGGTGTCGGCCGACGGCGTCGACGTCTCGATCGGCATGGACTGGCGGGCTTCGATGATGGCGAACGCGGCGCGCGACCCATACTGGCAGGCGGCCGTCCGGCGCGAGATCCTCGACCACCCCGAAACCGCGGACGAGATCCAGGGCGAGTGTTCCATCTGCCACATGCCGATGGCGCGCGCCACGAGTATCGCGGTCGGGAGCACGGGCCAGGTGTTCGCGCACCTGCCGATCGGCGCCGCGACGGCTCCGCTCGACCTCCTGGCGGCCGACGGCGTGTCGTGCTCGCTCTGCCATCAGATCCAGCCGGACGGACTCGGTGAGCCGGCGAGCTTCGTAGGCGGCTTCGTCCTGGCGCCGGGGACCCGGTCGATGTCCGCCGCGGGGCGCGACGTGTTCGGCCCGTACGCCGTCGATTCGGGCCGCACCCGGGTCATGCGCTCGGCGACGGGCTTCTCGCCTCGCCAGAGCGACCATCTCAAGGACCCGGGCCTGTGCGGCAGTTGCCACACCCTGTACACGCACACCCGCGGCCCCGGGGGCGACATCACGGCCCGCTTCCCCGAACAGATGCCCTATCTCGAATGGGAACACAGCGCATACCCCGGGAAGAAGGGCTGCCAGGATTGCCACATGCCGACGGTCGATGACTCGACAGCCATCTCCGCCGTGCTGGGCCAGCCTCGGCCGGCCGTTTCACGACACGTGTTCCGTGGCGGCAACTTCTTCATGCTCCGCGTCCTCAATCGCTACCGGTCGGAGCTCGGAGTCCTGGCCGGTCCGCGAGAGCTCGAGCTGGCGGCGACGCGGACGATCGAGCATCTGCAATCGAATACGGCGCGCGTGTCGGTGGTCTCGGCCCGCCTGAACGGTGGACGACTGGAGGCGGAGATCGCGGTCGAGAACCTGACGGGGCACAAGCTCCCGACGGCGTATCCGTCGCGGCGCGCCTGGCTGCACGTCAAGGTGAGCGACGGGGCCGGGCGGGCGGTGTTCGAGTCGGGGGCCCTGGCGCCCGACGCGCGGATCGTCGGCAACGACAACGACGCCGACCCGGGTCGTTACGAACCGCATCACCCGACAATCACGCGGGCCGACCAGGTGCAGGTCTACGAAGCGATCATGGCGGGCTCCGACGGCGCGGTGACCACCGGGTTGCTGACGGCGGTGCGCTACGTGAAGGACAACCGCCTCCTGCCGCGCGGATTCGACGCGGCGACGGCGCCTGCCGACGTCGCCGTGCGCGGAGAGGCCGCGTCAGATCCGGACTTCCGCGCCGCCGGCGATCGGGTCCGCTACTTGGTGGACGTGGGGGACGCGGCCGGTCCATTGCAGGTCGAGGCGGAGCTCGTCTATCAGTCGATCTCGTATCGCTGGGCCCGGAACCTGTCGGCGTACGACGCATTCGAAACGCGCCGCTTCGTCCGCTATTACGAGTCGATGTCGAGCGGGACGGCCGTCGTGCTGGCCGCGGATTCCGCCACGATCCCCTGAGCGCGCTCCCCGATCCCGGGGGCGCCCGGTGGACCGCCGGCGAACAATCCGCGTCCGCACCCATATCATTCAGGACGACGTTCTTCGCCCCGCTTCCCCGGACATGTACCGAGCTCGAGGAGCCGCGACTGTGAAAACGCCCCGCGAAAGGCGTCTCCCGTGATCGATATCCTGCTCTCCGTACTCCACCACGCCGCCGGCATGGCGTGGAAGATCGGCTGGGGCCTGGTGCTCGGCTTCACGATCTCTGGCGTCGTTCAGGCGTTCGTCTCGAAGGAGAAGATCGCCGAGCACCTGGGCCAGTTCGGCTTCGGACCACTCCTGAAGGCCACCGGCTTCGGCGCGGCGTCCTCGTCGTGCTCCTACGCCGCGGCCGCGATGAGCAAGACGCTGTTCCAGAAGGGCGCCCACATCGTCAACGCGACGGCGTTTCTGTTCGCATCGACGAACCTCGTGCTGGAGATCGGCCTGATCATCTGGTCGCTCCTCGGCTGGCGCTTCGTGGCGGCCGAGTTCTTCGGCGGCATTCTCCTGATCCTGGCCGTCGCCGTGCTCCTCCGCTGGTTCGCCCCGACGGGTGTATTCGACCAGGCGCGGAAACACCTCGAACAGGTCAGCTCCGAGCACGGTCACGAGCATGATCACGGCGGCGGCACGATTCCCGTCGGGCGGCTGTTCACACGCGACGGAATGGCGACGGTCGGCCGATACTTCGCCACCGACTGGCGGATGACGGGAAAGGACATCGTCCTCGGCCTCGTCATCGCGGGCGCCCTCTCGGCCTTGGTTCCACGCGAGTGGTGGTCGACCCTGTTCCTGTCGAACGGCGGCGGCGGAGCGCCGGGCTTCTGGGTGAGCGTCGAGAACGCGGTCGTCGGCCCGCTGATCGCCATCCTCTCGTTCGTATGCTCGGTCGGCAACATCCCGCTCGCCCTCGTCCTGTGGCAGAACGGGATCTCGTTCGGCGGCGTGATCGCGTTCATCTTCGCCGACCTCGTCACGATCCCGATGGTGCTCGTGTACCGGGACTACTACGGCTGGAAGCCCGCCCTCGTCTACTTCGGCTACCTGCTCGTGACGATCATCGTGGTCGGGCTCCTGGTCGACGGCCTGTTCGTGCTCGTCGGCCTGGCCCCGGAACCGGCCTCTTCGACGGCGGCACTAAATGGTGTGGACTACTTCGCCTGGGACTACACGACCTGGCTGAACTTCGTCTTCCTGCCCTTCGGGGCGTGGTTGGCCTGGATCGGCACGCGCAAAGCGGGGCACCATTGAACGCACGGATGGAAACGGCGCCACGGGCCGTGGACGAGGCGCGCGAGATCATGGAGCGGTTCGGCCGTGACACCGGGCTGACGTCGGATGCGCCACCGCGGCGGTACCTGTGGACGGACGCCTTCGCGGTGTGCAACTACCTCGGCCTGTACGAGGCGAGCGGCGAGGCCGTCCATCTCGACCATGCCGTCGCGCTCGTCGACCAGGTGCACGCCGTCCTCGGACGCCACCGGGCGGACGACCCGCGGTCCGGCTGGCTCAGCGGACTCGACGACGCCGAGGGCGCGCGCCACCCGACGGCCGGTGGCCTGCGCATCGGCAAGCCCGACCCGGAACGAGCGCCCGGCGAGCCGCTCGACGCGGGCCGCGAGTGGGACCGCGACGGCCAGTACTACCACTACCTGACGCGGTGGATGCACGCGCTGAGCCGCATGGCGAGAGTGTCGGGCCGCGGCCAGTACCACCGCTGGGCCGTCGAGCTGGCGCGCGCGGCCCACGGCGCGTTCGTTCGCCGCACGGACGGCGGCTGGCGCATGGCCTGGAAGATGAGCGTCGACCTGTCCCGCCCGCTGGTTCCTTCGATGGGCAGCCACGATCCGCTCGACGGGCTCCTCACTCTGTGCGAGTTGTACGCCGGCGGGGCCGACGGTGAGGCCGTGCTGGAGGCCGAGATCGGCGAGCTGGCCGAGATGTGCGAGGGACGCCGATGGGCCACGGACGACCCGCTCGGCCTCGGCGGTCTGCTGACCGACGCCGGGCGGCTACACGCGCTGCGTGGCGCATGGCATCGGGCGGCCCCGGTGGAAGGCGCACGCGGCGAGCTGCTGCTGACGACGCTGCTGCAGGAATCGTTGATCGGGCTGCGGGCCTTCGCGGCTACCGGGTCGCTCCGGGCGCCCGCCGCGCGGCGGCTGGCGTTCCGGGAGCTTGGGCTGGCCGTCGGTATCGCCGCCGTCGAGCGGGCCGGCCTCGCGACGGCGGCCGGAGAGCTGAACCGATTCGTGCCGCTTCGCCCGGTGATCCTCGCCTTCTGGGACACACCCGAGCACCACCGGCCGTCGAGCTGGACCGATCATCGCGACATCAACGAGGTGATGCTCGCGACGGCCCTCGCCCCGGCCGGATATCTCGACCTGTAGACCGCACGCGACGCCTGGACGTGGAGGGGACGATGCGACTCACGAGCTCTGCCTTCGAAGACGGACATCCCATACCCGTGCGCCACACCGCCGACGGCGCGGACGTCTCGCCCCCCCTCGCGTGGACGGAGGTCCCCGCCGAGACCGTGGAGTTGGCGCTCGTCGTGGACGATCCCGACGCGCCCCGGGCCGAACCCTGGGTGCACTGGTTGCTCTACGGGATTCCCGCGACCTGGCGCTCGCTGGAGGAGGGTCTTCCACGCATCGAGCGGCCCGACGGGCCCGACGGAATCCGCCAGGGACGGAACTCCTTCGCGAGCGACGACATCGGCTACCGGGGACCGGCCCCCCCTCGGGGGCACGGAACGCATCACTACCGCTTCCGGCTCCATGCGCTGGACCACCCGCTCGACATGCCGCCCGGCGTCGACCGGAGCAGGCTCGAGGCGGCGCTCGACGGACACGTCCTCGCCACCGCCGAGCTGACGGGCACCTACGAACGATGAGTATCCACAGGAGGCAATGATGATACGTCTGCGCGACATCATGACACTGGACGTGGCGACCGTGAGTCCCGAGGCCACGCTGCGCGAGGCCGCGGAGCTGCTCGCCGACGGGTACGTGAGCGGCGCCCCCGTCGTCGCGGGCACCCGGGTGGTCGGCGTGGTATCGGCGGCCGATATCGTCGACTTCGTGGCCGACGATCCCGGGGTACCGACCGAACGCCCCGAGCACGTCGAGCCGGGCGAGTGGCCCGAGGTGGAGCCCTGGGTCGAAGGGGAGGAGTCTCCGTCCGCTTACTTCGTGGACTTCTGGAGCGACGCGGGCGCCGACGTCGAGGTACGAATGGAATCCACGGAAGGCCCCGAGTGGAACGTGATGGACGAGCACACCGTGGCGGACGTGATGAGCCGCCGCGTCATCTCGCTCGGCCGGGACACCTCGGTTCGCGAGGCGGCCCGCCTGATGCTGGAAGCGGGGGTCCATCGCATCCTGGTGCTCGAGGACGGCCGGCTGGCCGGACTCGTGACCAACACCGACGTCCTCAAGGCGGTGTCGCAGTACGGGATCGCGGGCTGACGCCCAGCGACGGCCCCGCGACCGCGACGACACCGAGGGCGAGGCCCATCGTCAGGGCTCCGACGATGCCTCCCGCCGGTCCGGCGGCCGCGGCGGACATGAACACCGCGTTCGTCGCCGCGTGGAAAGCGACGGGGGGCGCGACGTGCTCGCCGCTGGCGTTGAACAGCCACGTCAGCACGA
>JASFRN010000027.1:0-28672 GCA_050114915.1 Gemmatimonadales bacterium
GCGGCGCGCCAGACGGGGTCCCAGGAATCGTCGAGGCCCGAACCCCCGGGACCGTAGGCGTCGCCCCGGACCCCGTGCGGGTTGATGCTGAACTGGGTCTCGCCGAGGTGATCGAGAAACGTGTCGAAGGTGATGACGAGGAGGTCGCTGTTGCTGTCCGCGTCGCGCCGGACCAGCCGGGATACGATCTCCTCGGGGTGGTCGTCGTGCATGCGGGCGCCGATGTACAGGGTCTCGCCGTCATAGAGGAAACGCACTTCGGTGCGCTGCGTCGGCGCGACGCCCTCTTCGGGCTCTTTCTGGTAGAACTGCGTGACCGGCGTGGCCGCCTGCCACGCCGCCTCGTCGAGGCGGCCGTCGAGGTCGATCGTTCCCTGCAGGGGCGCGCCGCCCGCGGTCGGCGCCCGGCTGTCGTGCCCCGGCATGCCGACCGCCGGTGTGGTGATCGACGCGAAGGGCGTCGATTCGGTATCGGGCAGCGGTCCGCCGCCCGGCGTCCGCTGCTGGGCGAGGGCGGGCGCGGCCGCGACCAACAGCAACGCCGTCGTTCCCAGCCGCCCCGTCCACCGCCGCACTCCGCCAGCGAGTTGGCCGCACACCGCACCCGATCCACGCATCCGTCGCTCCCATCCGCCCGTTCACGTCCGACGTCGCCGCTCCGTGCGGCCTCCGGGCAATGAGACGAGAGAAGTCGACGAATGGTTGCGAAGCGGTCGACGCGGGTCCGCCCGCCGGTGCGCCCGGCGATCGGTTCGAGTACCATGTGGGCGCGGGAACGGCGGGTGGAAATCACGGTTCGCGGAGTCCCTCACGAGGCGGAGGCGCGCATTGTCGGCTGACGGATGGATCACGATCGCCGTCGTCGGCTTCACCGTGCTCGGTCTCGCGGCTACCCGCATCCCGGCGGATCTCGTGTTCGCGGCCGCCCTCACCCTCCTCCTGCTGACGGGAGTCCTGTCCCCGAACGAGGCATTCGCCGGCCTCGGCAATCCGGGACTCGTGACCGTGGCCGTGCTCTACGTGGTGGTCTCGGGGCTCGTGCAGACGGGAGCGGCCTACGCCATCGGTGCCCGTCTCCTCGGTCGACCGGAGACCGAACGCCTGGCGCGGTTGCGCCTCATCGTGCCCGTGGCGTCGCTCAGCGCGTTCCTCAACAACACGCCGGTCGTGGCGATGATGGTGCCGGTCGTCGAGGAATGGTCTCGGCGAATCCGCATCCCGGTCTCGAAGCTGATGATACCACTGAGCTACGCGGCGATCCTGGGCGGCACCTGCACGCTGATCGGCACGAGCACGAACCTGGTGGTGAACGGCCTCGTGCTCGAGCGCACGAGCCTCGGGTCGTTCGGGTTCTTCGACATCGCCGCCCTCGGCCTCCCCGCGGCGATTCTCGGCACCGCGTACCTCGTCGTCGTCGGGCGCTGGCTTCTGCCCGACCGCGAGGCGCCGTTCGCGAGCCCCGCGGCGGTCCGCGAGTACACGATCGAGCTCCTCCTGGAGCCGTCGAGCCCGCTCGTCGGGAAGACGGTCGAAGCCGCCGGCCTGCGCAGCCTTCCCGGCGCTTTCCTGGCCGAGATCGAGCGCGCCGACACCATTCTGCCCGCCGTGCCGCCGACCGAGCAGCTCCAGGCGGGAGACAGGCTGCTGTTCGTCGGCGCCGTGGATTCGATGGCGGACCTGATGCGGGTCCGCGGGCTCGTGCCGGTGCCCGATCAGCTCGACAAGCTCAGCGTCCCGCGTCCGGAACGCAGCCTCGTGGAGGTCGTGGTGTCGGAGAGCTGTCCGGCCGTCCGCCGGACCATCCGGGCGGGGCGCTTCCGGACGCTGTACGACGCGGTGGTGCTCGCGGTGGCTCGGGACGGCCAGCGCCTGCCCGGCAAGGTGGGCGACATCACGCTGCGGGTGGGCGACACGCTGCTGCTCGAGACGCGGCCCTCCTTCCTCGAGCAGCACCGCAATTCGCGGGATTTCCTGCTGGTGAGCGAAGTCAGGGGCCACGCCGTACCGCGACACGATCGGGCCTGGATCGCCGCGCTCGTGCTCGGCGGGATGGTCGTCGCGGCGGCCACCGGTCTCCTCTCGATGCTCGAGGCCGCGCTCGTGGCGGCCGGGTTGATGATCGTGACCCGCTGCACGACCGGCAGCGACGCGCGTGCGAGCGTCGACTGGTCCGTGCTGGTCGTCATCGGAGCGGCCCTGGGCCTCGGCCAGGCGATGGACGCGAGCGGCGCCGCGGCGGCGATCGCGGCATGGTGGCTCGGACTGGCGGGTGGGAGCCCGTGGCTGGCCCTGGCGGCGGTCTACGTGCTGACGGCCGGCTTCACCGAACTGATCACCAACAATGCGGCGGCCGTGCTCGTGTTTCCGGTGGCCCAGGCGACGGCCGCCGGACTCGGCGTCAGCCTCTGGCCCTTCGTCGCCGTGCTGATGATGGCCGCCTCGGCGAGCTTCGCCACGCCCATCGGCTACCAGACCAACCTCATGGTGTACGGTCCCGGCGGATATCGGTTCAGCGACTACCTGCGCATCGGCCTGCCGCTGAACCTGCTCGTCGGTACGCTCACGGTGCTGCTCGCGCCGCTGATCTGGCCGTTCTGACCTCTTCTCCTCCCGGCACGAGGGAGATTCCATGCCCGAACGAACCGATCGATCATCGACCCGCAACGTCCCCGGCCCCATCGACGACCTGGACCGGAGAATCACCCGCTGGATGGCGGACTACGGGATCACGCTGACACGCCTCGCTCTCGGCGTCGTCTTCCTCTGGTTCGGCATCATCAAGCTGGGTCCCGGCTGGAGCCCCGCCGCCGACCTGGCCGCGAACACGATCGACCGGCTGACCTTCGGGCTGGTGGGCCGCGAACCCGGCCTCGTCATCCTGGCGATATGGGAGTCGCTCATCGGCCTCGGCTTCCTCACGGGCCGGTTTCTTCGCGTCACGATTCTCCTGCTCGCCGTGCAGATGCCCGGCACGATGATGCCGCTCTTCCTGTTCCCGGCCGAGACCTTCAACACCTTTCCGTACGCGCCCACCCTCGAAGGCCAGTACATCATCAAGAATTTCGTGCTGATCAGCGCGGCGATCGTCATCGGGGCGACCGTGCGGGGCGGACGGTTGCTCTCCGAGCGAGCGGAGATCTGAGGCTCCCGGCGGACTCGCAGCACGTCGCTTCACCCGTCATACTCGTGGTTGATCGCGAACGGCAGAACGGGACCATCGGATGGGAAGCGACATGTCGGCGACCGCTCTGAACGGGCTGGCGGGACTGTTCCTGCTCTACGCGGGAGGAGAGGCCCTGGTGAGGGGTGCGAGCTCGCTGGCGGCCCGGATGCGGGTCTCTCCGCTGGTGATCGGCCTGACCGTCGTGGCATTCGGCACCAGCGCCCCCGAGCTCTCCGTGTCGCTCGAGGCGTCGATGCGCGGCGCCCAGGACATCGCGCTCGGGAACGTCGTCGGCTCGAACATCGCGAACATCGGTCTCATCCTCGGGCTCACGGCCCTGCTGCGACCCGCTCTCGTGGAAGCGCGCCTCGTGCGCATCGACGCGCCGCTGATGGTGGTGGCCTCCGCGCTCGTCATGCTGTTGCTCGTCGATGGTTCGATCTCCCGGCCCGAGGGATTCGTGCTCCTCGTCGGCCTCGTGGCCTGGATAGGGTTCACGGCGGTTGCGGCGCGTCGTGAATCGGAGCAGGTGCGCGAGGAATTCGCGGCGGGCGCGCCCCGAACGCTCTCGGGGGTCCTCCTGGCGGTGGGGTACGTACTGGCCGGGCTGGCCGCTCTCGTGCTGGGCGGTGAGCTGCTGATCGACGCCGCCGTGGCGATCGCGGCCGCGGCCGGCGTCAGCCAGGCGGTGATCGGCCTGACGATCGTCGCGGTCGGCACGAGCCTGCCCGAGTTCGCGACCTCGGTCGTCGCGGGGCTCCGGGGCCGGGGCGACATCGCGGTCGGCAACATCGTGGGGTCCAACCTGTTCAACGTCCTCGGCATCCTCGGCGTCGCCGCGGTGGTGAAGCCGCTGGGCCGCGGGTCCATCGACTGGCCGACGCTCGCGGTCTTCCTCGCCGTAGCCGTCGTCGTGTTCCCGCTGCTCTACACGCGTCGTCGACTGTCCCGGCCCGAGGGCGCCTTCCTGTTGGCCATCTATGGCGCCTACGTCGCCTGGCTGTTCGCGGGGCTGCCGGCCGTCGCGAGGCCGACTTCCGCCGCGGCGGCGGCAGTGGCGAGCGTTCCGGCAGCGCCCGCGCAGGAGGCGGACGAGCCGTTTCTCGTCGTGCTCGGGATCGCCCAGGACGGCGGGGTTCCGCAGGCCGGATCGTCCGGCGCCCGGGGCTGGACGGACACGACCCGCCATCGCCTGGTCGTGTCGCTCGGCCTCGTCGATCCCGCGACGGGACACCGGTGGATGTTCGAGGCGACGCCCGACTTTCGGCGTCAGCTCGAGCGCCTGGATGCGACCTACCCGGTGACGGAGCGGCCCGGCCTCGACGGCATCTTCCTGACCCACGCGCACATCGGGCACTACACCGGTCTGATGTTCCTCGGCCACGAGTCGATGGGCGCCACGCGCGTGCCGGTCTACGCGATGCCCCGGATGCGTGACTTCCTCGCGGACAACGGGCCGTGGAGTCAGCTCGTGACCTACGAGAACATCGAGCTCCGCCCGCTGGAGGACGGCGCGCCGGTGCGGATCTCCGACCGCCTGGCCGTCACGCCCTTCCTCGTGCCCCACCGCCAGGAATACAGCGAGGTCGTCGGGTTCCGGGTCGACGGTCCCGAACGCTCGGCCCTGTTCATCCCGGACATCGACAGCTGGGAAGAGTGGGACGCGACCGGAACCCGGATCGAGGATCTCCTGCGGGACGTGGACGTCGCGTACGTCGACGCCACGTTCTACGCCAACGGAGAGATCCCCGGCCGCGACATGAGCGGCTTTCCCCATCCGTTCATCACGCACAGCATGGAGCGTTTTTCCGACCTGTCCGCCGAGGTGCGGGACCGTGTCCGATTCATCCACCTGAACCACACGAACCCCGCGCTGTGGCCGGATTCCCCGGCCCGGTGCGCGATCGAGGCGGCCGGCTTCCACGTGGCCGAGCCCCTGGAGCGCCAGCGGCTCTGACGCCGGTTCCGGGCCGGCTCCGTCAGCTTTCGAGCCACTCATTCGTTACGTTTACGAGGAGACGTGGCTCGCAAAGAAGGAGGATATCATGAGTCGAACGCTCTCGAAGTTCGTCCCGACGGTGGTCGCCGCGACTTTCCTCGCCGCCGGGTGCGGCGGATCCGATGCGTCCGCTCCCGTCTCGCCCCCCGACGCGCAGGCGGTCGTCACCGGTGTCGTGACGCGCAACGACGGCAGCCCCGTGGCCGGCGCCCGGGTACAGGCCAGCACGCGGTACCCCGAGGTGACGGTGTCCGAGGAACAGGCGAAAGGCGTGCTCACGGACGAAGACGGACGTTACCAGATCAATCTGTTGGCCCGCGATTTCCCGCGGTCGTACGTGTCGGGTTCCCTCGCCGTCGGCCAGACCATGCAGACGGGGTTCTTCCGCGATACCGTGCTCGTCTTCGTCACCTTCGATCTCGCCGAGCCCGCCGCCGTGAACACCGTGGACGTCGTGGTCGATCCGTAAGGCGCCGAGCCGTTGCTCAGCCCGGGTACGCCTCGTCGGCGTTCTCGGGCTTCGTGGTGGACGGCATCGCGAACATGAACCACCCCATGACGGCGTACATGATCTTCGTGCCGGTGGGGATGTCGCCGGTCTCCAGCTCCTGCTTGAGCAGGCCCAGGATCTGCTTCCAGCCGGCTCCCGACTTTTCGGCCTGCTTCCCGTGGTCCTCCGTCCAGCCGGAGTGCGTCACGGTCACGCGGCAGCCCCCCGCCTCTTCCTCGAGCTCCCAGGTCACGAGCGTCGGGGGCCCGGACTTCCAGGTCGTGAACCAGTAAGTGTGAGCCAGCCGGCGCGGCGGATCGACGTCCACCACCTCGCCCACGATGAACACGCGCTTACGGTCCGGGCTGTAGTACCGCAGACGGGCGCCCGGCCGCAGCTCCGTCTCGAGCACCGTGTTGTAGAGGGCGCGCTGGATCTCTCCGGTGCGCGTGATCGATTCCCACACCCGCTCCCGGGGAACGTCGATGTGGATCGACGCCACCTGCTCGGGCAAGGCCGCGGCGCTCGACTCGGTTCGTGGCTGTGTCTGGTTCATCGGGAACTCGCTGGCTCGGGATTCAGGCGCTCTCGGCGCGGTCTTCGGCCTCGAGCCCGTCGCGCAGGTCGACGAGCGCTTCGGCCCAGGGACGTGTGTAGCGTGACACCCAGCGATCGTGAATCTGCTGGATCGGCACCGGATTCAGGTAGTTGTATCGCCGCCGGCCGTCGCGCCGGGGAAGCACCAGCTCGGCGTCCGTCAGCACGCCGAGATGCTGCATCACGGCGAACCGGCTGAGCTCGGGAAACGCGTCGGAGACCTCTCCCGTGGTCAGGGGCCCGTCCCGCAGCAGGTCGAGAATCGACCGGCGGGTCGGATTCGACAGGGCCCGCCAGATCTCCTCCAGATCGTCGTGGCGCCGGGGCGCCGGCTGCTTCTCTTGCATATGTTATAATACTATCACATATTGTCCGGGTCAATACCTGCGGCTTCTGCGGACTCCGGCGCCGATGGCGTCGCGCCGCGCCGGCCGGCAGGCGGAAGGCTCCAGGTGACAGGGGGGTGCACGATGGCCGGAACCGGTCGAGTGGTGCTCGGAGTGGTGGTGGGAATGGTAATCTGGTCGGTCCTGTGGCTGGGCGGGAGCTCGGTGGCGCAGTCGTCGCTTCCCGAGCTGATTCCCGCGGGCGAGCGCGTGGAACACGTCGGCGTCCTGCTCGGCTACCTGGCGTGGAGCGTCGTGCTCTCCGTGCTGGCGGGGTATGCGACGGCGGCGATCGCCGGGATGTCGGCCATGCGGGCAGTCTGGGTTCTCGCGGTGATCCAGCTCGGTCTCGGCATCTTCTTCGAGACTTCCGCCTGGGAGATCACGCCGGTCTGGTACCACGTGGTGTTCCTCGTCCTGCTCGTGCCGGCCACCGTCGCCGGCGGCCGCCTGCGCGCCGGGAGATCCACCGCATGACCGGTCGCGCCCGCGGGGCGCGGAACCGTCCGGACCGCCGCTCCGTATGCAAAGCATGACCAGGCGCCAGTCGTTCGAAGAAGAAATCGCCAACGCGGTCAGCCACGGCATCGGGTTGATCGTGGCCGTCGCCGCGGTGCCGTACCTGCTGCTGGAGAGCTGGCACGGCGGCGACGCGATCGACTTCACCGGCGTCGCCATCTTCGCCGGGACGCTCGTGCTGGTCTATCTCGCGTCCACCCTCTACCACGCCGTCCCGTTCGGACGGGCCAAGCAGGTCATGCGAGCCCTCGACCAGGGCGCGATCTTCCTGTTCGTCGCCGGGACGTACACACCCTTCGCGCTGGGAGTGTTGCGTGGAGGGCTCGGCTGGAGCGTGCTGGTGTTGGCCTGGAGCGTCGCCGCCGTCGGCCTGGTGTTGCTCGCCGTGGGCCTTCTACGGCGTTCGATGGCGATCAACACCCTGTACCTGGCGATGGGATGGGTGGGCCTGCTGGTGCTGAAGCCGCTGTGGGAGCAGGTGCCGGCGACGGCGGTCCTCCTGCTCGTCGCGGGCGGCGTCTTCTACACGATCGGCGTCGGCTTCCTGTGCGCGGGACGTCTCAAGTACCGGCACCTGATCTGGCATCTGTGGGTGATCGCAGGCACCGTCTGCCACTTCGTAGCCGTACTGCTGTACGCCCACTGATTCCCGTCGGCCCTCCGCGCCGACTCAGCCGCCGCGCAGCTCCCGCAGTCTCCGGGCCGCGTTCCGATTCCGGGGATCCAGCTCGACCGCGCGCTCGTAATTCTCGATCGCCCGGGTCGTGTCGCCGAGCGCCGCGTACGCTTCGCCGAGGCTGTCGTATACGTTGCCGGATTGCGAGAACAGCTTCGCGTTGCGCTGGAAGATGGACAGCGCCGCGTCGTAGTCCCCGGCGGCCATCGCCTGGTAGCCGAACTCGTTCAGGCTGCCCTCGCCGAAATCATACGAGCCGCGGCCGTAGAAGCGCGCCCGCAGGTCCTCGTAGTGCCGCAGGGCCGGCTCGACGCCTTGTTCCTGATAGACCTCGCCCAGCTCTTCGGCCAGGGTCATCGGCCTCGGTCGTCCGCGGTGGCAGGTGTGGCACCACATGTTGACCTTCGGCTGGTCGCCCCAGTCGATCGACGAGATCGAGTCGTTGATCACGCCAAGCATCCGGAGCATCGTACGGGCCGTCCGCTTCTTCTCGTTGTCGTCGGACGCGAAGTCGTAGGTGGAGAGCGGCTGGCCCTCCTCGCCCACGTGGCAGAAGGAGCAGCGGACGCCCAGGGCGCGCGTGAAGCCCCGCATCACCGGCGCGAGCTGTTCCCCCGTGAAGTCGGTGAGAACGGTGAGGTTCTCGGGCTGTTCCGGCCACTCGAACCCCTGCGCGCGCAGCGGCGTGGCCGCCATCAGCAGGACGCACAGTCCGCCCGCTGCCCAGGAACTCGTCAGGATTCCGATTCTCTCAGTCCTGTCCTTCATCGTCCCCTCCCCCGAAGCGGTCCCGGTCGCGGCCCGTTGGCGCTGCGAAAAGAACACGCCCGCGGCGGCGATCGTTCAAGCGCCGCCGCGGGCGTCGTAGAAAGCGCGCGGCTCCCGGTACGGGTCCTGTTACCTCAGGGCCGGATGTTGAACTTCTCCGAGCAGACCTGGTCGAACTGGAGCGGACTCAGCGAGGCGTCGAAGCAGAGCGTGTAGGAGCCGGTCTTCGAAATCACGAACCTCAGATCGAGAGTACCCGCCCTGGCTCCCGCTTCGTCGGGAAGCGTGTACGCGCCGGTGCAGTCGAAGCCCTGGCAGCCGATGTCCGGACTCGTGATCGAGTTGTCCGAGGGGATGAGGCCGTTGTTGCCGACCACCTCGACGTTCACAGCGGCGTTCTCGACCGGGGAGCCCTGCGAGCTCGTGATCGTCCTCACCGTCACCGCGATCGTATCGCCGACCGCGGCATCCGTCGGCGGGGTAACGATCTGGATGTACGCCTGGACCGGCACGCCGACCGCGTAGAAGTCCGTGAAGCTGCCGGCCCGGCCGCCGGGTCCCTGCGAGGCGAGAGTCGCGTTGAGCGGGGCCGGCCGCGGCGAGAGGAACGACAGGAGCCGTTGGAACGGCGATGTCGCACCGAGCATCTGCGGCGCGTTGCACCACGTGTCGATCGAGGTTTCTTCGAGGATCGTGCTTCCCTTCTGCACGAGCAGCTCGCCCCCGGCTGCGAACGAGTCGGAGCACAGACCCACCTGCAGCTCGCCGGGCGTGAACTCGTCGGGATCCGGGATCAGCAGCCACTGGAACGCGGGCAGGTCCGTGTTCAGGAGCGCTTCGCCGGTGGGGCTCGGGCCGGGTAGCGGATACCCGAAC
Source organism: Gemmatimonadales bacterium (assembly GCA_050114915.1). Lineage (GTDB taxonomy): Bacteria > Gemmatimonadota > Gemmatimonadetes > Palauibacterales > Palauibacteraceae > JARFPW01. The sequence goes on from JASFRN010000027.1 coordinate 9,475, forward strand.
AGCACGCTCGTGAGGCCATGGAGCGCCATGGCCCAGGAGGTGTCCGGCTTCACGCCCCAGGCGTCGCCGTCCGCCGACTGCCAGGCGCAGGGAGTGAGGAACCCGGAGCACACGACGTCATGTCCGTTGCCCTGGACCACCGCCCACGCGCCGTCCATCGAGTCCAGCACGCCCTCGAAGTTGGGCAGCGCCGGAGCGCCGTCCCACGGCTGGCAAGTCGTCGTGTTCCCTTCGCAGGGGTCGAAGATCGGGTTTCCGGCCGCATCCTCGAGCGTGATCGAGGCGGCGAGGAAGCTCGCTCCGTCGGCCGCATCACCGCCGAGTCCGTTGGCGAGCACCTGCTGCAGGATTCCCGCCATCTCGAACCAGTGCGCCGTGTAGCCCGCGGCGTCGCCGGCCTCGCAGTCGTCCTGCATCGCCGAAACCAGGTCGAGCACGGCGTCTTTCGGCGATCCGTTGCCGTTGCCCGGGAAGTAGCTGCGCGCGTCCCGCGCCATGCTACGGACGTCGCACCCCTGGGCGCGGGCGGCCATCTCGGGACCCACGGGGGCGAACGCGTCGGTGGATTCGGACCGGTCGCAGGCTCCGAACGCCACGGCAAGCAGGACGAAGAAGAGACCACGGCTCGGGGATACGCGCATACTGGCTCCTCGAAAAAGACGGTTGAACGAGTCTCTCGGGGGCTCCGCGTATCAGGCAGGGCAGACTCGGAACTCCGCGGATGGAACTTCCATCCACACCCGCAACGAGCGGGAGCGTGACAATTTACACGAAGGCGGGTCGCGCGCTACCTCGATTCCACGAGGCGCTGGTATCCAGGGTACGAACGGAGATCCTGGAGCCACCACGTGTCGTCACGGGCGAACGAGGCCACCTGGCCCGGGTTCGCGGCCAGGTAGAGCGCGAGACGATCGACGGCGCCCTGGTAGTCGCCGATCTGCGTCAGCACGATCGCCTCCAGCCACGCGAGGTCGCGCACGGGGTCGACGTCCGTCCCTGCCCGAGCCCGCTGCGCGACGCGGCGCGCGCTGTCCGGCAGCTCGGCCTGGGCCAGGCCCATCGCCACGATCATCTGGCAGGACTTTCGGTTGTACTCCTCCAGGGCCGGTGGGCTGTGGGCGACCACCGAATCGCACTGCGCCCAGGCGGTGTCGATCCCGGCGGCGCGCGCCGCCGGGTTCCCGGGCAGAGCGTAGAGCCACACTCTGCACTCGTGGAAATGGTAGTCGGTGGGGAACCGGGAAGCCCCCACGTCGCACCACTTCCGGGCCTCCTGCTCGTCCTGCAGGTCGAGGGACGCCTGGAAGAGTCGCCACAGCGTGAGGTTGGCGTTCAGCAGCCACGGGTCGGCCTCGTAGGACTTTTCCGCCGCGAGCTTCGCCTGCGCGGTGCGCCCCTGGTTCATGAGCAGGTGGCTCAGCGAGCTGTACGCCGAGGCCTGCGACGGGTTGGCGGTCGTGGCCGCGTTGAAGTCCTCTTCGGCGCTCTCGACGAGCCGCTGCGCTTCCCCCGGCTCCGAGGTGAGGTTCAGGAGATAGCTCCAGTACTCGATCGTTCCGCGCAGCTCGAGCGCGTCGGCGTCCCGGGGATTCTTAGCAAGCGCCCGGTTCGCCTGCTCGCGCCCCGAGGCGAGCAGATCCGGGGTGGCGGCCCGGTCGAGGCCGCCCCAGCGGGCCTGCTCGTAGTCGAGCCAACCGCGACGCGTCGTCGGTTCCGACCAGTCGGGGGCGATGCGCTCCGCCTCGGCCAGCAGCGAGTCGGCGCGAGACATACGCGCGGCGGCGCCGTCCACGTCGTCGAGACCGACCAACCGGGTCGCTTCGCTCTCCGCATCGGCGGCTTTCTGGACCAGGAGCCATGCGTCGACGTTCCTCGCCGACGACTGATCGGTCGCGAGACGAACTTCCTCACCGACCGTCTCGCGCAGCCACACGGCGACCTGGCTGGCGATGTCGTCCTGCAGCTGGAACAGCTCCGATCGTGGACGGCGGATCGTGCGGCTGCCGACGTTCTGGTCGTTCGCCGCCCGCACGACCTCGACCTTGACCTGGACCGTGGAATCCGACTCCGCCACCTGGCCGCGCACGAACGTGCCCACCTGCAGGGCTTCGGCGACGCTGTCGGTCGGGAAGCTGGCGCGGCCGCGCAACGGCGCCACGCCGTTTCGCGACACGACGTGGATCGCCGGCACCTGCGAAAGCTCGTCGATCAAGGTCTCGGTGATCCCCGACGCGAGGAGCTCCGCCTCGTCGTTCGATCCGCGCGCGTCGAAGTAGAGCACCGCGATCCGCGAGGGGTTGTCGGTCGGGTCGAGCCGGTCGAGGGCGCCGGCCGTCGACACGGGCTCGGCTTCCGCGAGGTTGCGGCGGGCCACGTAGGCCGTGGCGGCCAGGCCGACCACGCCGATCACGGTCAGCATCACGATCTCGCGCGGCGGCGGCTTCTGCTCACCCTTGGCGCCGTGATACCAGGCGATGACCGCGGTGGCCGGGATGCCCGACAGGAGCAAGGTGAGGGCGAGAGAGTAGACGAGCGTCGGCAGGACGCCGTTGTTCGTCAGCTGGTCCACGACTTCGAGCACGACCCAGCCGCCGGCCAGGTAGCCGGTGAGAAGCTGGATGAAGTGCCGTTCCTTCAGTTCACGGACGAGCTTCAAGTCGGCGCCTCGCTGAGATGGATCATGCCGGATCCGTCGCGGATCCGCATGGAAACTGCGACGTGGCGATCGGCGATGGCAAGCACGGAGGCCGTCCGCTTCGTGCGGCCCCAGGAGCCGGGGGCTGGCTTGTCGCTATCCCCACGGCGGGCGCATGTTCCCCCGGCACGCCACGGACTCGATCATCAGCCGGTTGCCGGCGCCGACGGGACGAACATGGACCTCAACGAGGCGATACAGGCCACCTGGGACAAGGTCGTCGGCTGGGCCGCGGACGCGATCCAGATCCTGCCGAACCTCGTCGTGGCCGTGCTGCTCCTCGTCGCGTTCGTGTTCATCGCGCGGGCGGTCCGTCGCTGGACGAGCCACCTGCTCGACCGGTTCTCGGAGTTCCGGGCGGTGAACCGGCTCCTGTCCACCTTCGCGTTCGTCGCCCTGATCGGCATCGGCGTGATGGTGGCGCTCAGCGTGATGAACCTGAGCACGGCCGTCGCCTCCATCCTCGGCGCCGCCGGGATCCTCGGTCTTGCCGTCGGCTTCGCGGCCCAGAACACGGTCGAGAACCTGATCGCGGGGATCATGATCTCCGTGCGCCGGCCGATCCGGGAGGGCGACCTCGTCGATACGAAGGACGTCTACGGGGTCGTGAAGGAGATCAACCTGCGTTCGACCGTGATCTCGACGATCCAGGGCCAGCTCGTGTACGTGCCGAACGGCGAAGTATTCCGTGCGAAGCTCGTCAACTACACGAAGACGGGTCAGCGCCGCGTCGACATCACCTGCGGGGTGAGCTACGGCGACGATCTCGAGAAGGTGAAGAAGGTAGCGGTCGAGGCGATCGAGGCGCTTCCCAACCGGGTGGAGGGCCGCGGAGTCGACCTGTACTTCAACGAGTTCGGCGGCAGCTCGATCAACTTCCTGCTCACCTTCTGGATCCGGTTCGCCCACAGCCACGGCGACTTCATGCAGGCGCAGAGCGAAGCGATCATGGCGCTGAAGCGGGCGTTCGACGAGAACGACATCACGATCCCGTTCCCGATCCGCACGCTCGACTTCGGCATCGTCGGCGGCGTCCCACTGAAGGATCAGCTCGAAGCTCACGACTGACCGCCCGGGCGTCTTCCCGGCCACTTCCGAAACGACGACGGGCCGGCCCGGGGCATCCCCCGAACCGGCCCGTTCGGCCGTTCACCCCGCGGCGCGCCCGGAAGGCGCGGCCACGCTCACATCACCATGTCCTCCTGGCGCTTGACCAGGAAGAAGCCCGCGCCTCCACCGGTGACGCCGACGGCGCCGTTGTGGAAGTACGGGTAGTTGCTCCAGCTGCCGCAGCAGCCGAGATCCGGGTCCGTGTCGAAGTATCCGACTTCGTGGATGTCGTCCGGATCGGAGATGTCGATGACCCGCAGGCCGGCCCCGTAGTTCGACTGGTACATCAGGTCGTCCTTGATGTACAGGTTGTGGTCGGTCTCGGTGGTCGACGCGAAGTACTCGGTGAGCAGGATCGGGTCGTCCAGGTCCCGCACGTCCCACACCAGGGTGCGCGTGTGGTCGACCAGGCCGGAAGGCTCGTCGCCCTCGTCGTTCTGGAAGAACAGCGTCTGGTCGGGAGTCAGCCAGCCCTGGTGGGCGTAGGCGACGTTCGGGTACTCGACGGTCGAGATCGAGATCGGGTTGTCCTTGTCCGTCACGTCCGAGAAGCTCAGCGCCGTCTCGTTCGAGCCGATGCAGATCTCGCGCCCCTGGTAGTCCTCGTCGGGGCCCGTGTAGGTCACGCACTGCGCGTCGTGGCTGTACCCGGTCCCGCGGCGTCCCGTCACGCCGTCGGAGAAGCAGCCGGCGAACGTGGGCTGGCCCGGATCCGACAGGTCCAGCATGTGCAGGCCGCCGCCGCAGGTCTCCCCGCCGCCGCTGGCGCCCACGACGTAGGCGTACCCGGTCTCCTCGTTCATCACGATGTTGTGTGCGCTCGCGATGCCCGTGTAGAGATAGTCGGGCTCGAAGGTCTGCGGCTCCGTGATGTCGCGCAGGCGGGTGAGGTCGAACACCTGCACCCCGTGGTCGCCGGCGCCGTCGGACACGATGTACACGTGGTCCTTGTAGACCTTCATGTCGCGCCACACGCTGATCCGCGCCTCAGGGGTCTTCGGGAGGTCGCCGAGATAGCGCGGATTCGAGGCGTCGGTCACGTCGATGAACGACGTACCGTCGGTGCGGCCGACGATCGCGTAGTCCTTGCCGGTCGTCTCGTCGTACCAGCCCCACATGTCGTTCAGCGAAATGCCGGGGCCGCCGCCGATCGCGCTGACGGGGAGGAAGGAGACGAGGTCCATTCCCTCGCAGCTCCAGTCGGCCGCCTGGCCGTCCTCGCAGCGCACGTCGGCGCCCACGATCGGATCGAGCGACTCCGGCTCGGGCGCGACCGTCGCGGCCACCGTCCAGCGATCGTTCTGCTTCTCGATGATCATCGCCTCGCCGACGCCGCGCGTCGCCCGGCCCGAGCCGACCACGCCGAGGTCGCCGGCCAGCGCGATGGCGCTGCCGAAGCCGCGGACTTCCTCCTGGTCTCCGAGCTCGACTCGCGACACGCCCTGCCAGCCGCCCTCGCCGTGCTCGTAGGAGTACACCGCGCCGTTGCCCGGTGCGCTGACCCAGACGGTCTCGCCGTCGACCGCGATCGCGGAACCGAAGCGCGGCCCGAAAAAGGCGCGCCGGCCCGACAGGTTCGTGGCGCCCTCGAACGGCAGCAGCGCCGTCTCCTGGTTCCAGCCCCCGTCCTCGTCCTTCTCGAATACGAGCACGGCGCCGTTGCCGCTGCCGAAGCCGGGAGCGGCCACGAACAGCTGATCGCCGGCCATCACGAGGTTCGTGGCGGCGCCCGTGCGCTCACCGACGACGTTCAGGCCCAGGTCGCCGGACTTCGTCCAGGCCCCGGCATCCCAGATGTAATGATGGACGTTCGGGCCGATCGGTCCGTGCGCCTCCGTGGAGTCGGAGCCCGGCGCACCGATGAGCAGCTCGCCGTCGCCCGCCGCGATCGAGGCTCCGAAGCCGGTGCCGGTTCCGTCCTCGAGCTCGAGAATGTCGGACTGCGTCCACCCGCCGTTCGCCCAGTCGTAGACGTAGACGCGACCGGCGGAGTCTTCACCGCCCGGGGCGCCGACGAAGGCCTGCGTGCCCCTCAGGGCCAGCGCGGCCCCGAAGTTCTCGCCCTCGGTGGCGTCGTGCGGCAGCGCACCGGCGTATGCCCAGTCGCCCGCGTCGCCGCGTCGGAACATCGCGACACCCGCCGGCGCGTCGCCGCGGGGGTTCACCGACACGAGCATGTTGCCGCCGTCGAACGCGAGCACGCCGCCGAAGCGGTCGGCGGCTTCGCCGTTTTCGTCGGTCAGTATGGCGGCCTCGCTCCATCCGCCGGAGGCGTTCCGCTCGTACACGTAGACTCTGCCGGGCCGGAACACGTTGCCGGGCTCGCCGACGAATACCTGCTCACCGTTCAACGCGACGGTGGAGCCGAATCCGGCGGCCACGGTCTGCGAAGCGTCGGCCGAGCTCTGCGCCCACGCAGGCGCCGCCACGAGGGCGAGAGCCGCGCAGGCCATGAAGATGGGGTGCCGTTTCATGCTTCTCCTCTGCGGTCGGTCCCTGGTCCAATTCCCGAAACGTTGGATTATGGGGCAGAGAGGCGCATTTTGGAAGTTCGCGGAGCTCGGCGCCCCCGCCGGCGCGACGCGATTCGATGCCGACAGGGACCGGTTGGAGGGTGTGGGGATGGACATGCGACGGACACGGGGCCGGGGTGGCCTGCCGACGATCGGCATGGCGACGATCGGCCTGCTCGCGCTGCTGCCGGCGCCCGTGGCGGGGCAGGAGACCCCGACCGACGGGCGAACCGTCCGCCTGGCGGCCGACGACGAGGCCTGGGAGCTCACCGGCGACTCGAGCGTCGGGATGGTAGACGGCGTTCCGACCCTGCTGTTGCGCACGGGCTATGCTCTGCGGCGCGACGTCGCGTTCGAGGACGGGGTCATCGAGTTCGACTACCGGGGAACCGACGAGCGGGCCTTCCTGGGGATCATCTTCCGGACCGGCGAGGACGGGACCGCGGAGGACGTCTACCTGCGTCTCCACAAGTCGAAGCAGCCCGACGCCCTCCAGTACACCCCGGACTACGGAGGACGGGGCCAGTGGCAGCTGTTCCACGGGCCCGACGCCACGGCGTACCTCGCCCTGCAGCCCGACGTGTGGACGCACGTGAAGATCGAGGTGGCCGGCGACCGCGCCGCCGTGACGGTCGGAGAGGCCGAGGAACCGCAGCTCGTGGTTCCGGAGCTGGCGAGCGGCCGGTCGGCCGGCTTCGTGGGCTGGTGGGCGAATCAGCCCGGGGCCGGCCCGGGATCGCCACTGACCGCCGCCGTGCGCAACATCACGATCACCTACGGTCAGCAGCGGGCGATCACGGCGGGCCCGGGCCCGTCCGCTTCCTTCGGCCTCGTCCGGGCCTGGGGCGTGTCGACGCCGTTCCTGCGGGATGCCGAAACCGATGTCGTCACGGCAATTCCACCAGCCGTTCGCTCCGGCGCCTGGACGCGCGTCGTCGCCCGTCCCGACGGGCTCACCCCGCTCGAGCCGCACGTCGAGAGACCCGAGGGTGAAGGAGTCCCGACGGTCGCGGCCGGCATCGAGATCGAGTCCGACGACGCCCGAACGGTGCGCCTCGACCTCGGGTTCAGCGACGACGCGAGCGTGTTCCTCAACGATCGCCTGCTCTACGCCGGTCACCAGGAGTTCAGCGCGAACTTTCCGAGGCGGCAGGGACTCGTGACGCTGGACCAGGCGACGCTGTATCTTCCGCTCGAACGCGGCCGCAACACGCTGCTCGTGGCGGTGAGCGAGGTGTTCGGAGGGTGGGCCGTGATGGGGCGGATTTCCGAGCGCGAGGGTCTGACGATTCGCACGATCGAGATGGGCCCGTGAGCGGCGAGGCCGACAGCCGGGGTGTGACCCTGCCTCCGGAACTCGTCGCCGCTTTCGGGAGGTCATCGGAGGCCAGGAACCGGTTCGGCGCCTTGCCGCCGTCGCATCAGCGGGAATACGCGGAGTGGGTGGCCGGTGCGAAGCGGCGCGAGACGCGAGAACGACGGGCGGCCCGGGCGGTGGAGCGGTTGCTCGAAGCCCCCACGGGGGAGTGATCGAATGGGACGCCGGCTGGATCGCCTCGACCGAGTCCTCGGGACCCTGCTCTGGAAGCCGCTGACCTTCCTGCTCTCCCTGTGCACGGCGGGCTGCATCTGGGTCGCGGTGGCGATCCTGCGGGAGACGGACGGCACCGAGCGGGTGATCGGTGTGATCGTCGCCGTGGTGGCGGCCCTGGTGTTCGGGGCGGGGGCGTTCCAGGCCGCCAGGAAGCGGCGGATCAGCGAGATCGATCCCTAGGCGTGGTGAGCGTTTCCGCTCACTCCTCGCGCAGCGCCTCGATCGGCGACAACCGGCCCGCCCGGACCGCGGGCCAGATTCCGAACACGAGCCCGACGAGAATCGCGGCGCCTGCAGCGAACAGCAGTGACGGCCACGTGAACGCAGCGCTGACCGGCGCTTCGGTCAGGCGGCGGGCCGCGCTCGCGATCAGGACAGCGCCCGCCATCCCGAGCCCCAGGCCCAGCAGGCTCCCGAGTCCGGAGATCGCGACCGCCTCCGCCACGAACTGCAGGCGGATGTCCATCTGCCGGGCGCCGGCCGCCTTGCGGATGCCGATCTCCCGCGTGCGTTCGCTCACCGAGGCCAGCAGGACGTTCATGATGCCGATCCCACCTACGACCAGCGAGATCCCGGCGATCGCTCCCATGATCAGCTTGAACATCAGCATGCCACGGCGCACCTGTGCGGCACGGGCCTGCCTGCTGCGGACGGACACGTCGCCCGTCCCGGAAGCCGGATCGCCGTCGAACCGGTCGCCGGCCCATTCCTCCACGACGTCCCGGACCGCGCCGATCTCCTCCACGCGCCGGACGCGTACCGCGATCGCGGCGGGCGGGCCGTCGTCCGCCCCGAATGCGAACGGTACGATCAGCTCGCGCTCGTCCCGGCTGGAGTCCGCCGCGAGCACCCCGACGATTTCGACCCGCCCCCAGGGAGTTTCCACGGATCGGCCAAGCGGGTCACCGACTTCCCGCCGCCCGAGCTTCGCCAGGCTCGCCGAGGCGACGCCCACCGCGGCCAGCGAGTCGGCGGATCGCAGAAACCGACCGGCGGCGAGCGGGGCCGGCAACAGCGCCGCCGCGTCGGGCGTGGTGCGTGACACGAGGGCCGCGATCGCGGCGGTGTCACCGTCGAACCGAAGCCACTCTGAGCTGCGCGTGGCGATTGCCACGTCCGCCCGGTCCGCCACGCGAGCGGCGAGATCCGACGCGTCTGCGGGTCCGAGTCGCACCGGGTGCCGGCGCTCGATGCGCACGCCGTCGACGACCTCGCTGGTCGCCGGCTGAACGACGATCATCTGCAGGTCGGTGGTCTGTGCGATCTGTTCCCGGGTGAATCGTTCGAGACCGTCGCTCAGGGCGAAGATCGCCACGAGCGCTCCCACCCCGACCACCACGCCGAGCGTCGAAAGCAGCGTTCGCGTGCGGTGTGCGCTCATCGCGTCCACCGCCACCCGAAACGACTGCCGCCAGCGCATCAGGCGACTCCGGAACCGCGGCGGAGGCCTCGAACGAAAGCCGGCCCCGCGACGCCGGCGAAGCTGGCCCAGATGACGGCGCCGGCTTCGATGCCGGACGTTCCGGACGCCGCCACGGCGAGAGCGGTGAGCAGCGCGACCATCTGCCCGCCCCGCACCCGCGACGTCCGGAGCGGCTCGCCCGTCGCATCGCCCCGCGCGGCCACCGATCGGGTCGTGGCGATCAGGGCGATCGCACCGACCATGATCACCGTGGCGGCGGTTCTCGGCACGAGGCCCGGCTGGATCGGCACGAGGTAGGGAGCCAGCCCGGCCGTCACCAGCCCGACCGCCCCCGCGGCGCACAACCCGGCGAACAGCCACTGGCGCGCGAGCCGTGGCACGAGCACCGCGTCGAGCGCGAAGGCGACGGCCCCGGCGGCCGCCGGCCACGGACTCCCGGTGCGCCAGGCCGCGAATAGCGCCACGGCGGTCACGGCGAGCGCGTCGAAGCCCGTGGCGGCGAGCCCGGTCGAGCGGACGACCATGCGCGCGAACAGGAGCGCCGCCACGACCGGCAACAGGGCGGCATCCAGCCACAGCCAGGCTCCGTAGCCCAGGGCGAGCGCGAGGAAAGCCCCCTCGATTTCGTCGTCCGGGGCGAGCTCGCGGGCCAGGGCCCACGGGAGGAGCACCGCGAAGGCGCCGAGGAGGGCGCGCAACGCCGCCGTGCCGACCCCGGCTCCGTCGACCAGCGACAGCGCCCCGGCGAGAACCGCACCGATCGGCATCAGGAAGAGCACGGCCCGATTCGTCGGGTAGCTCGGATCGAGGGGCCGCCCGATCGAGCTCATCTCGTACAGCGGTTCGGTGGATTTCATGACATCAACATACGCTGCGATTAGATTTCGCCCATGCATCCAGACGAACTGCTGAAGAAGCAGGCCGAAACGGCGCCCGATCCGGACGACGTGGCGGCTCTACCGGAGGACGCCCTGTCGCGCCTCGGCCGCCGCAGCCGGCGCGTCGACGGCCACCGGAAATCGAACGGCTCCGAGGTCTACACCGACGACATCGCGCTGCCCGGCATGCTGCACGGGAAGATCCTGCGCAGCCCGCATCCGCATGCGCGCATCGTGTCGATCGACGCCTCCGCGGCCGAGGCGATGGAGGGCGTGCACGCGGTGATCACCGGCCGCGACCTCCCGCTCGACTACGGGATCATACCGTGGACCCGCGACGAGCACGCTCTCGCGCTCGAGAAGGTCCGCTTCGTCGGCGACGCGGTCGCGGCCGTGGCGGCGATCGACGAGGACACGGCCAACGAGGCCCTGAAGGCGATCGAGGTGGAGTACGAGGTGCTGCCCGCGATCCTCGAGCCCGAGGAGGCGCTGGAGCGTGGCGACGTGCCGATTCACGAGCCCCGCAAGGAGGGGCGCAACGGCAACGTCACCAAGCACGTGCACCTCGAATTCGGCCCGGTCGACGACGAGATGTCGGATTCCGACGTCACCGTCGAGGGCGAGTACTTCTTCCACGGCACCACGCACGCCCCCATCGAGCCGCACTGCGCGATCGCGCGCCGGAACGGCAACGGCCTCCTCGAGGTCTGGTCCTCGACCCAGGTACCGCACTACCTGCACCGCGAGCTCGCCAGGGTTCTCGACCTCGACGTGGCCGAGATCCGCGTCGTGCAGCCGGCGGTCGGCGGGGCGTTCGGCGGCAAGTCCGAGCCGTTCGACCTCGAGTTCGCGGTCGCCCTGCTGGCGATCCGCACCGGGCGGCCGGTGAAGATCCTCTACACGCGCGAGGAAGTCTTCTACTCGCATCGCGGCCGCCACCCGATGGAGATGTGGTACCGGGTCGGCGCCACGAAGGACGGGAAGATCCGCGCGGTGGACGGCAAGCTGCTCCTCGACGGCGGTGCCTACGCTTCGTTCGGGCTGGTGACGACCTACTACAGCGGCCAGCTGCTGATGGCCCCGTACGACGTCGCCTCGTACCGATTCGACTCCACGCGGGTCTATACGAACAAGCCGCCCTGCGGACCGAAGCGCGGGCACGGCTCGGTGCAGCCGCGATTCGGGTTCGAGATCTCGCTCGACAAGCTCGCCGCGAAGTGCGGGATCGATCCGATCGAGCTGCGGCGGCGCAACTTCATGGGCATCGGCCGCACGGTGAACGAGTTCCGCGTGCAGTCCAACGGCTTCCTCGAATGCCTGGCGAAGGTCGAGGAGGCGAGCGACTGGAAGAACCGCTACGGGAAGCTGCCGCGCGGACACGGACTCGGCGTCGCCGGCTCGTGCTACATCTCGGGCACCAACTACCCGATCTATCCGAACGACATGCCACAGGCCTCGGCCCAGGTGCAGATCGAACGCTCCGGGCGGGTGACCGTGCTGCACGGCGCGTCCGAGATCGGCCAGGGCTCCGACTCCACGATGGCGTACATCGCCTGCGAGGAGCTCGGGGTGCCGCTGGAGTACGTGCGGGTGTTCAGCGCCGACACCGACCTGACCCCGGTCGACCTCGGCGCCTATTCGTCGCGCGAGACCCTGATGGTCGGCAACGCGGTCATGCAGGCCTGCCGTGCGCTCAAGGCGAAGATCGTCGCCTCGGTGGCGCGCGAGCTCGACGTCGACCCGGAGACCGTCCGGCTGGCCGACGGCTGGGCGCTCGTCCGCGGAGCGGACGGCACGCCTGTCGAGCGGATGCCGATCGCCCGCGCGTTCATGCTCGCCGAGGCGGAGCACGGCACCCTGGGCGCCGTCGGCCACTACAACACGCCGAAGGAAGGCGTGCACGGCGACTACCGGGGCGGCACGATCGGCGCGTCGCCCGCCTACAGCTTCACGGCGCACGTGGCCGAGGTCGAAGTCGACGAGGACACCGGGTTCGTGGACGTGAAGCGGCTGTGGGTCGCACACGACTGCGGCAAGGCGCTCAACCCGATGCTGGTCGAGGGCCAGATGGAGGGGTCCGCCTACATGGGCTTCGCCGAGGCGCTGATGGAGGAGCAGCTCGTGAAGCGGGGCACGCCGGAAGGCGGCCTGCATAACGCCCCGTCGTTGCTCGACTACCGGATCCCGACCTCTCTCGACTGCCCGGAGTTCGTGTCGCTGATCGTCGAGGCGAGCGACCCCGAAGGTCCGTACGGCGCCAAGGAAGCCGGCGAAGGCCCGCTCCACCCGTCACTTCCCGCGATCGCGAACGCGATCTACGACGCGGTGGGCGTCCGGATCGACCGGCTTCCGTTCACGCCCGATCGGGTCTGGCGCGCGCTGCGCGCAGCGAGGGAGAGCGCGGCCGCCCGCGCGGGCTGAGACTTCAGTCCGGAGTCGGCAGCAGCAACACCGGGCAGGCGGCCTTTCGGGCCACGCCCTGGGCGACCGTCCCGAGGAAGAACCGTCCCAGTGCGCCCGCTCCCCGCGTGCCGAGGATCAACAGGTCGGCCCCGAGGCGTCGAGCCGCCGCCAGGATCTCCATCTCGGGCTCGCCGAGCGCCACGTGCACCTCGCCGTCCGCTGGCAGCCCCGCCTCTTCCAGGCGACCCCGCAGCCAGGCGGCCGCCTGCTCCTCGATCTCCAGCTCGCCGCGACCCCGTTTACCGGGCGGCTCGATGTTGCGCGCGAACTCGCGCACCGGGTAGTCGATGACGTGCAGCACCAGCGGTTCGGCCGAGAGCTCCGCCGACGTCCAGCGCAGCCACTCGAGCACGTGGGCCGATACGGCGCTCTCGTCGATCGCCGCGAGCACGCGCCGCGGCTGCATCCCCAGCGCGCCGCGGGCGATCAGCGTCGGTCGTTTCGCCTCGTGCAGGACCCGCGAGGGGATCGTGCCGAGCGGATTCCAGCCGCCTTTGCGACGGTCGTGGGGTCCAAGCGCGATCAGGTCGGCCCCGACCTCCGCGGCCATCTCGTCGAGCGCTTCCGCGACGCTTCCGCCGACGCGCACGTCGGACGTGAACCGTCCGCCCGTGTCCTCGGTGAGCTCCCGCGCGAGGGCGTCGAGTCGCGAGCGGGCGCCGGTGACGAGCGTCTCCTCGAGCTGGAGGTCGTCACCGCCCGGCCGCCGCAGGAACGAGGGCGGCCGGGGGACGGAGACCACGTGACCGAGCACGATCTTCTGCGGGTGCAGGTGCATCGAAGTCCACATCGCGGCGTCGGATCCGGCGCCACCGAAATCGATGCCGGCCAGCACCGTTCCCAGGCGGTCCATGTCAGTCTCGCTCCGGTGGACGGGTGACGAGCACCGGGCACGGCGCCCGACGCAGGATCCGCTCGGTCGTGCTGCCGAGCATGAGGCGCGTCATGCCCGAATGCCCGTGGCTGGACATCACGATGAGCGGCGACTTCGACTCCGCGGCGAACTCGAACACGACGTCGTCCGCCATCCCGACCTCCGCCCTTCCGCTCACCAGGCGGCTGTCCTCGAGCTCCTTGACGATGTCGTCGATGCGGCGCTGGGCGTGGCGCTTGAAGTCCTCGACGTCGACCGCGATCGGGTAGGACATCTGCACGTACGGGATCGGCTCGACGGCGTGGACGAGCTCCACCGGGACGTCGAACGTGGACGAGAGCTCGACCGCGTACGCAACCTGCGCGTCGGTGAAGGCCGAAAAGTCCACCGGTACGAGGATCCGGTCGACGTCGCGCGGCGCCGGCGCGTCCGGCTGATTGCGAACGACCAGCACGGGGCAGGTCGCCATGCGCACGACTTCCTCGGTCACGCTGCCGAGCAACAGCCGCCGGAACCCTCGCCGTCCATGCGATCCCATGACGATCAGGTCGACGCCGTGGTCGGCCGCGTAGTCGAGGATCGTCGGCGCGGCGTTCACCCCGCGGGTGACGTGGTGCACCACCTGGCTCCACTGGATGTCGGCCGCCGAGCTCTCCAGGGTCGCCCTGGCGTCCGCCTCTCCCGGGAACGGCAAGTCCTCTTCGGAGGGCGTGATCGAATGCAGCAGATGCACGTTGAGCAGGTGAAGGTCGGCGCCATGGATGCGGGCGAATTCGGTCGCCAGCGGCACGGCCTTCAGGGACGTGTCCGACAGGTCGGTCGGGCAGAGAATCGTCTGTATGTTCAGCATGGGAATCCTCCTTCTGACTGCGAGATCAGGCTTCCGTCGGGTCGTTTTTCACCAGCAGGATCGGTGATTCCGCCAGGATCGCGACCTTGTAGCTCAACGTCGCCCAGCCGACGGTCGGTTGCGCCGGATCGACGCGGTGGGACTGCAATACGATGAGCGATTTCGGAGCCCGTGCCGCGAACTCCACGATCTCCTCCGCCGGATCGCCGAACACCACGAGCTGCTCGAACTCGACGCCGGCCTCGACGAGAGGGAGGGAGATCTCTTCGAGGCGGGACGCCGCCCGGGCCTCGAGGCGGTCGTAGAACGACGCCACCTCGTCGTAGGGCAGGTCGAGAGTCTCGACCACGTGAAGGAGCGTCACGAACCCGTTCCCGGTACGGGCCAGCTCGCGAGCGGTAGAGATCGCCGGCGTGTTCCGGTCGGAAAGGTCGACGGGCACGATGAAGTGGTCGAACATGTACTTCGCCTCCTCCTCTGTGCCGCGCCTTCGGCCTCAGTCGTCGGGGAGCGGTTCCCCTCGGCTATAAGTGCCGAATCGACGCAGCACGGTTCCCATCTCTTCATCGGAGAGCAGCGCCGGTCGGCCTACGGACAGGGCCCGCATGTACTGGCCCGCCAGCGCTTCCACCTCCACCGCCAGCCCGAGAGCGGCCGCGGCCGACGGGCCGCAGGCGACCAGGCCGTGGTTCGCCAGCAAACACGCCCGGCGGTCGCGCAGCGCCTCGCGCGCCGCCGCCGCGAGCTCGGCCGTGCCGAACGTCGCGTACGCCGCGCACCGGATGTCGGCGCCACCGGCCGCGGCCACCATGTAGTGAAACGGCGGGATCTCGCGGCGCAGACACGAGAGCGCCGTGGCCCACGGCGAGTGCGCGTGAACGACGCAGTCGAACTCCGGGCGGGTCGCGAGGATGCCCGCGTGCAGGCGCCATTCCGAAGACGGAATCCGTCCCGGCGCGCCGCCGCGGATCGTCCCGTCGAGCTCGAGGCCGACCACGTCCTCCGGTTCCATGACGTCGTACCCCACGGCCGACGGCGTGATCACGAAGCCGTCGCCGTCGCGCAGCGAGACGTTGCCCGAGGTGCCGTGCGCGAGCCCGAGCGCCACGAGGCGGCGTGCGGCGTCGACGACCGCCTGGCGGGGCGCGCTCACGGCGCCCGCTCGGGGAAGAGCTCGCGGAGCCCGGCCGGCGAGGCCGGACACACGCCGCGCTCGGTAATCAGCCCGGTGACCAGCCGGGCCGGGGTGACGTCGAAGCCGAAGTTGGCGGTCGGCGTCCCGGGAGGGACGAGCCGGATGCCGGCGAGCTCGGCGACTTCCCGCCCGTCGCGCTCCTCGATCGGAACGGCCGCCGGATCGGAAAGCTCCCAGTCGATCGAGGGGCTCGGCACGGCCGCGTAGAAAGGGACCTCGTTGTCGCGCGCCGCCAGCGCCTTCAGATACGTCCCGATCTTGTTGCAGACGTCGCCCGAGGCGAGGGTGCGGTCCGTGCCGACGAGGCAGACGTCCACCAGGCCGCGCTGCATGAGGTGGCCGCCCGCGTTGTCTACGATGACCGTGTGCGGGACTCCCGCCCGCCCGAGCTCCCACGCCGTCAGCGAAGCTCCCTGGTTGCGCGGTCGGGTCTCGTCCACCCACACGTGCACGTCGAGCCCCGCCTCGAGCGCCCGGTAGACGGGCGCCGTGGCCGTTCCGAGCCCCGCCGTCGCGAGCGCTCCCGCATTGCAGTGGGTCAAAACCTGCACCCGGCCGCCGCGCTCGCTCGCCAGCGCCTCCAGGAGTCCGAGGCCGTGCTCGCCGATCGCCCGGTTGATCTCCAGGTCCTCGGCCAGCAGGCGGTCGGCTTCGGCCCGTGCGCGCGCTTCGCGCCCCGCACGCGGAGTGTCGCCGAGCCGGCGCCGGAGCGCCTCGACGACGGTGCGCAGGTTCACGCCCGTCGGCCGGGTCGCCAGGAGCAGATCCGCGGCCCGGTCGAGGGCTTCGTCCGACGCGTCCCGCGCCATCGCGAGCCACATCCCGTATGCGGCCGCGATGCCGATGAGCGGCGCGCCGCGCACCCGCATCGCCCTGATCGCCTCGGCCGCGTCGTCGAGGGACGAGAGGAGTCGATACTCCTCGGCGTCGGGGAGCACGGTCTGGTCGAGGATGCGAACGCCCTCCTCGTCGGCCCGTATCGGTCGG
Source organism: Gemmatimonadales bacterium (assembly GCA_050114915.1). Taxonomy (GTDB): domain Bacteria; phylum Gemmatimonadota; class Gemmatimonadetes; order Palauibacterales; family Palauibacteraceae; genus JARFPW01. The sequence goes on from JASFRN010000027.1 coordinate 26,057, forward strand.
AGATCGGAATCGGTCATGCGGGAAAGATACGGAACCCCCGGGCGCACGGCCGCGTTACGTGACCCTGCGGCGAGTCGACCCGCCGCGTAAGATGCACAGCCCCGGAAGCCCGCGGCCGAACCCCGGGCTTCTCGACAACCGAGGAGAGGATCGCGATGACGGAACGAGCCACGTTCGGTGGCGGCTGCTTCTGGTGCCTGGAGCCGATATTCCGCGAGCTGCGCGGAGTGAGCGGCGTGGCCGTGGGCTATGCAGGCGGCCACGTGGAGAACCCGACCTACGAACAGGTGTGCGGCCACGGTACGGGCCACGCCGAGGTCGTCCAGGTGGAGTTCGATCCCGACGAGATCGGCTACCGCGACCTGTTGGACGTGTTCTTCGCCGTGCACGATCCGACGACGCCGAACCGCCAGGGCGCCGACGTCGGGCCGCAGTATCGCTCGATCGTCCTCACGCACGACGATGCGCAGGCGGCCGCCGCGGAGGAGACGGTGGCGTCGCTGGACGCTTCGAACCGGTTCGCAGATCCCGTGGTGACGGAGATCGAGCCGCTGGAGGCGTTCTATCGCGCCGAGGAGAGCCACCAGGAGTACTGGGCCCGCAATCCCAACGCGTCGTTCTGCCGCCTCGTCATCGATCCGAAGGTGGCGAAGTTCCGCAAGCAGTTCGCGGACATCCGCCGGGAGTAGCCGTCCGTTGAGCCGAAGCACCTCGAGCGATCGGGACCGTCGTCGCCGCTGGCCGCGCGTGCTGGCCGCGTTCGGGCTGCTGGTGGCGGTGACCGCCGCCTACCTGGCCTGGCGCCCCGTGCCGCGCTTCGTACCCGACCCGACCGGCGTCGTCCGGCTGCAAGGCGGCTTCCACGTGCACTCGGACTCCAGCCACGACGGCCGCGTCTCCGCGGCCGAGGAGCTGAAGGGAGCCGCGGAGCTGGGGCTCGACTTCCTGGTGTTCACGGAACACAACAAACACCCCGAGCACCCGTCGCCCGAGGGCGGACCGCTGGCGGTTCCCGGGACGGAGCTCTCCACGAAGTACGGACATCTCATCTACCTGGGGCTGCGCGAGGTACCCGAAGGGGGCAGTCCACTGCGGGACGGCCCCGACTTGATCGACTCTCTCGCCGCGCACGGCGCCCTGCTGACCGTGCTGGCGCACCCGACGAGCCCGAAACGGCCGTGGAACGGACCCGTGGCGCGCGTCGGCGGTCTCGAGATCGTCAGCACGTCGGCCGACGCTCGCGTGAAGGGGGACCCGATCACGGGGATCCTGGTGCCACTACTCGCGCTGCCGGTGAACTCGCGGCTGGCGCTCGCGCAGCTCTACCGGCGCGACGCCGCGGCGCTCGCCATCTGGGACCGGGACGGCAACCCCGCCATGCTCGGATTCTGCGGACTCGACGCGCACGGGTGGCTGCCGCCGCGCCTCGACCTCTCGACGTGGCGCATCGTCCTCGACCCGTGGCCGGAGGCGCCGCGGCCGCTCACGGCGAACGCGGTGATCGAGCGGCTGCGGACGGGCCGGTTCTTCTGCGTGGCCGGCGAATTCGCCGGGGCGGCGCCGCGCTTCTCGTTCACGGCCGCCACGGCGGCGGGTCCCGTACCGCCCGGACGCAGCGTTCCCGGGGCGGACGCGGAGGCGCTCGAGGTCGAAGCCCCGGCCGCGACCTCGCGGACCGCCCCGGTGCCGGTGACGACCGTGCTGCTGCGCGACGGCGCCGAGGTCGCCCGCACGGACGAGTCGACGCTGCGGTTCGACGGCGGGCCCGGCGGTCTTCCGGCGGGTACGTACCGGGTGGAGCTGCGGCTGCCGATCCCGGACGTGTTCTTCGGAAGTCACGAGACGACCGTGGCCTACTCCAACCGGATTCGCGTGACGGACTGAGGCTGGCCGGCGCCCCGATCGCGGGGGCGCCACGACGATCGCGTGTTCGTGCGCGCCGGCCAGCCGCGGATTAGCTTCCCGCCACGTTCGGGGCGGATCTCCGCGACGGGCATCCGCCGAGCTTCGACGACCACGGAGACGATCGGTGCGCCAGCCGATATTCGACATGGAGCGGTGGCAGTCACGCTACGAGAACAGCGTGCGCTGCAACCTGTCCGACAGCGGCGTCCTCCCGTTCACCCTGCGCGAGTTCTGCCGGTTCGCCGGTGTCGACCCCGCAGAGGTCGAGTTCGGCTACGGCTCCACCGAAGGCACGCCCGCCCTGCGCGAACGCGTCGCGGCGCTCTACCCCGGGGCGGAGCCGGACGAGGTCCTGATCACCACCGGGAGCGCGGAGGCGAACTTCCTCGCCCTGTGGCGCCTCGTGGAGGCCGGCGACCGCGTGGTCGTCGTGCAGCCCACCTACGGGCAGACGCCCGGCCTCGCGAAGGGTCTCGGCGCCGAAGTCGTCCCGCTGTTCCTCGAGAGGGCCCACGGCTGGCAGCCCGCCCCTGGCGCGGCGGCGGCGACGATCACCCCGGGTACGCGCCTCGTGGTCGTGACCAACCCGAACAACCCGACCGGCGCCGTGCTCTCCGACGCGGCCCGGGGCGAGATCGTCGCCGCGGCCGAGGCGGCGGGCGCGTGGATCCTGGCCGACGAGGTTTATGCCGGGGCCGAGATCGAGGGCGA
>JASFRN010000028.1:0-28296 GCA_050114915.1 Gemmatimonadales bacterium
GTGAAAGGTCGCACGCCCCTCCCGCAGGACGGCGATCCGGATCGCCACGGAGAGGTCCACGTGCCCGCCGAATCCGAAGTATCCGAGCGCGCCGCAGTATGGACCGCGGGCCACTCGCTCGAGCGAGGTGATGAGCTCCATCGCGCGCACCTTCGGCGCTCCGGTGACGGAACCGCACGGGAAGGTCGCGGCCAGAAGACGGTCCACGCCGACGCCGTCCCGGAGACGCCCACGCACGATCGACACGAGGTGATGCACCGTGGCCCAGGACTCCAGGCGGAACAGCTCCGGCACCCGGATGGTGCCCGGCCGGCAGACCCGGGAGAGGTCGTTCCGCAGCAGGTCGACGATCATCAGGTTTTCCGCCCGGTCCTTCTCGCTCTCGAGCAGCGCGCGCGCCAGCCGGTCGTCTTCTCCCGCCGTCCGTCCCCGGCGCCGCGTTCCCTTGATGGGCCGGGTCTCGATCGCTCCGTCCGGCCAGACCCGCAGGAAGCGCTCGGGCGAACTGCTCAGGATGCACGTGGCACCGGCCCGCATGAAGGCGCCGTAGGGGGCCGGACTGCGCCGCCGCAGCTCCTCGTAGAGCGGGAGCGCGTCCAGCGCCGTGTCGGCCGTGAAGCGCTGCGACAGGTTGACCTGGTAGACGTCGCCTGCCTCGATCGCCTCGATGAGCCGCGCCACGGATGCGCGGTACTCGGCCTCGGAGCACGTCGACCGGAGGTCCGGCGATTCGCCCACCGGACGGCCCGGCACGACGCTGCCGGCCGGTCGGGTCCGCACCGGCCGCGGGTCGGCGTCGGCGGCGCCCGGCCAGTCCGTGACGGCGGCGGGCCCTACGCCCGACAGCCAGCCGAGCGTCTCGGCCAGCCGTCGGCGGGCGCGCCGCGCGGCTTCGGAGCCGGACGCCGGGTGGCCCGTCGACACCACGAGGCATTCGCCGCTCCGGTGATTCCATCCCACGACCACGTCGTAGAACCCGAGCTGGAGGTTCGGTAGCCCGTCGTCGCGGGGTGGAGAAGCGGGGAGTCGTTCGATCTCGCCCGCCGTCTCGTAACCGATGAAGCCCGCGGCCCCACCGTCGAACGGCATCGGTCCCGCGGGGGCCGCGCGGAAGCTCTCGAGGCGCCGGGCGAAGGCCCGCAATGGCGGATCCTCCAGGGGCTCGACGCCCGCAGGGGTGATCCAGGTCGCGCGGCCGTCATCTCCCCGGAGCACGCCGAACGGATCGGCGGCGATGAACGACCAGTCGCCCGTGTCCGGGGTCTGCGCCGCCGAGTCGAGCCACACCGCGTGCGGCAGGTGGGCGACGCGGGCGAAAGCCTCGTCGGGCCGAGGGGGATCGACGACCGTGGCGACCGCAGGGGGTGGGAGGGACGCGTTCAGGGGAGGTCGCGCCGCACGATCGCCGATTGCCCGGTCGTCTCCTCGATCTCCACTTCGAGCCGGGTGAGAGGAGCCGCCGCCGGGCCGAGACGCTCCAGCAGGCGATCGGCGATCCAGGTGGCGATCATCTCCGCGGTAGTGTTGGGAATCGGCAGCACCACCACGTCCGCGGCCGGGAAGGCATAACGGCCGCGGCGGGCGCGCACCCTCACCTCGTCCGCGTCGCGCTCGATCGGCAGCGACGGATTGTCCGCAGCCAGCAGCACGCGGTGATCGAGCTCGGACGCGATGTCGTCCAGCTCGCTCTTCAGGCGGACGAAGTCGAACACGAGATGGTGCTGGTCGAGCGGCCCGGACGCCTCGGCCCCGACGCGGTAGTTGTGCCCGTGCAGCGGTTCGGCCCCTCCGTCACCGTACGTGATGAAGTGTGCGGCGGCGAACAGCTGCGCGTCCTTGCTGACCTTGATGCGAAACTGATCCATGGTCCCCGGGGTTGGAGTAGCTGCAGCGCGACCGATGCCCGGTTGACATGGTACGCGCCCGATGCGGGCCGGGCGAGCCGCGCGAACGCTTGCCCCGCCCGAAGGCGGGCGAGCACGTTGAAGGGTGACCGTCGAGACCCGTCACCGGCGGTCCGCCGAGCCCGCGGACGGGATCCAGCGAGAGGAGGAGCGCCGTGCGTCTGTTCGTCGCCGTGAATTTTCCGGCGTCGGTGCGCGAGGCCCTCGCGGGTCTCGTCTCGGAACTCGCGGAGGCCACGCTCCCGGTTCGCTGGACCCCCGAAGCCAATTTCCATCTGACCCTCCGCTGGCTCGGCGAACAGGACCGGTCGGCCATGGAGGTGGTCGGCCGCGTTCTCGCCGAGACGGCCCTCGACGCCGAGCCCTTCGAAGCCGGCTTCGGCGCCGTCGGAGCGTTCCCGTCGCCGCGCCGACCTAGAGTCATCTGGATCGCGGTGGAGGCGGGCCCGCGTCTCCGGATTCTCAGAGACCAGCTCGAGCGTCGCCTCGCCGCCGAGGGCTTCGGCCGGGACCAGCGCTCCTTCCGTCCTCACGTGACGCTCGGGCGTGCCCGGCGCGGCGCCCGGCCGGGCGCGTTCCGCTCGTTCGTGGCTGTGAGCGGAAACCTCGGCGTGGATCGATCCGTACCGATCGATGCCGTCGAGTTGATGCGGAGTCACTCGTCGCCCGACGGAGTCCGCTACGAGCCCCTGGTCCAGGCGCGGCTCGGGGAAGGCCTACCGGGCGACGAGGCGGCCGAGTAGTCTGCTGCCGGCGATCTGACAGAGCGAACGGGAAAGGCTGAGATGGCGACGCGCGAACGACGAGGAAGGGGGGGCGGGTGCCTCCTGCTGCTGTTGTTGCTCGTGGCGTTGGGGACGGCGGCGTGGATCGGACGTGGAGCCATCGGCGACTGGATGGGCCGTCTCGAGCTGGGATCTCCGGCCGAGGCGAGCGAGAGTCTCGCACGTCGAGCGGAGGAGAAGCTCAACCTCATCGCTCGTGAGGGCCTGTCGGAGGAGGTCCGGTTCAGCGAAGCCGAGCTGCAGAGCCTCCTCACGTACCGTGGCGGACCACTGATGCCCGCCGGCATCGAGGATGCCAGGGTCGACGTCCAGGACTCGCTGGTCGTGCTCTCGGCGCGTCTGAGTCCCGACGCGCTCGAGGAGTTTTCGATCCCGGACGCCCTGCGCTCCGCCCTCTCGGATACCTCGCGCGTGACGACGGGTCTGGCGCCGGAGATCGAACGGCCCGGAGAGTTGCGCCTGCGGATACGGAGCCTGCAGATCGGCGCGCTCGTGATCCCGCCCATGATGTTGCCGGCCGTCGTCGGCGGCCTCGAAGCGCAGGGTGTGCGCACCGCGGCGGGTGCCGTCGTCCTGCCGGTGACGCGCGACGTGGGAACCGTCGCGATCGAAGGGGACGAGCTCGTGCTCGTGCCCGCGGCGAACCCCGGACCGGGCGGCGATGGCTCGCCGCCGGAAGGTTGACGTCCGGTTGAGGCGGGCGAGGAGGATGACGCATGCGGGAACGTCGGGACGAGACCTCGGGTAGTCTCCCCCCGCCGGCGCAAGGACATGGCAGAACCCCAGGATCTGGAACGATGACAGAAAGCAAGAAGTCCGAGGACGGCAAAGAAACCGTGAACCCCCGATCGCCACGAGAGGAGGCGGAGGGTTCCGTCGGGCGCTGGATGTGGGAGTGGACGAAGTCGATCGCGGTGGCCTTCGCCCTGTTTCTGCTGGTGCGCACGTTCGTGGTCGAGGCCTTCCAGATCCCGACGGGGTCGATGGAAAACACGTTGCTCGTGGGTGATTTCCTGCTCGTCAACAAGATGGTCTACGGCGCGGAGATTCCCGGCACCGACGTCCGCCTGCCTTCGTTCGGGCCGCCCGAGCACGGCGACATCGTGGTGTTCGAGCCGCCGCCGCGCGCCCACCAGGCGGCGCACACCAACTACGTCAAGCGCGTCGTGGGACTTCCGAACGACACGCTGCAGATGGTCGACGGCGTACTGTACCGGAATGGTTCAGGAGTCGTGGAACCGTACGTGAAGCACACCCGACCCTACGAGGACCCGCGCAGCCCCCAGTTCGACTGGCAGCGCTCGCACCTCGTGCGAAACGGACGCACGGTGAGGGAATACCGGCCGACGCGGGACAACTGGGGACCGATCACCGTACCTCCCGACAGCTACTTCGTGATGGGCGACAACCGGGACAACTCCGAAGATTCCCGCTACTGGGGCTTCGTACCGTCGGAGGCCGTGAAGGGGCAGCCGCTGATCATCTACTTCTCCTACAACCGCGACAAGCTCGTCCCCTTCCCGTGGTTGACGGAGATCCGCTGGAACCGCCTGCTCGATCCGATCCGGTGAGCGACGGCGGGGCGCTGGACCGATACCTCGCCGAGATCCGTGAGCATCCGCTCCTCGATCGGGAGAAGGAGGCCGGGCTCGCCCGCCGCGCCCGGGAGGGGGACGAAGAGGCCTTGCATCTTCTCGTCGCGGCGAATCTCCGCTTCGTCGTATCGGTGGCGCGCCGGTACGCGCATCGCGGAGTGCCTCTCGACGAGCTCGTCAACGAGGGCAACCTCGGCCTGATCCGCGCCGCCCGGCGATTCGACGAGTCGCACGGCGTACGTTTCGTCTCCTATGCCGTCTGGTGGATCCGGCAGTCGATTCTCAGTCTCCTCGCCCGACAGGCGTCGATCGTCCGGGTTCCATCCGGTCGACTCGACGAGGCGCGGCGCGTCGCCGCCGCCTCGCGGCGATTGAGCCAGCGTCTCGGACGCCGCGCGCGGGAAGACGAGGTCGCGACGGAGCTCGGCGTCGGCCTGCCGGCCGTTCGAGCGGCCCTGGCGGCCCGTGGCCGTGACGTGTCGCTCGACGCCCCGTTGGCCGCGAACGAGGATTCTACGCTCCTCGACACGATCGCGGCGCCCGACGACCCGTCGCGACGGGTCCACCGCGAGGCGCTGTCCGACGCGCTCCGCGGGGGCCTGCGGCGACTGTCCGAGCGGGAGGCGGAAGTTCTCAGGCGCTACTACGGCCTCGAAGGTCGCGAGCCGGCCACCCTCGCCCAGATCGCCGAGGCGCTGGGCGTCAGCCGGGAGCGCGCGGGCGAAATCAAGCGGCAGGCGCTCGGACGCCTGCGCATGGGGCCGGCGAGCCGGCGGCTGGAGACGTTCCGAGCCCACTGATCGGGCCCCCCGGCCGGGCTTTCGCCCTTCCTTGACATGGCAAAATTGCATCCGTAGCTTGCTTGGCTGCGGGTATCATGGGTACAGGCCGTCCCGACGAGTGCGGGGCGGCTCGCTTTTTCTCCCCACACGGCACTTTCTGGTGTGGGGTTCGGACAACCGGCAGGCAGCGGAATGAAGACGTATACAGTCAAGGCCGGCGAGATCGAGCGCGAATGGCTCGTCGTCGATGCGCAGGACCAGGTGCTGGGCCGCCTCGCGACGCGGGTGGCCAGCCTGCTGCGCGGCAAGCACAAGCCGACGTTCAGTCCTCACCTCGACGTGGGCGACTACGTCATCGTGATCAATGCCGCAGGTGTGCGGCTCACGGGCCGAAAGGCGGACCAGAAGGAGTACTTCCGCCACTCGGGGTACATGGGTGGCGAGAAGTTCATCCCGTTCAAGACGATGCTGGCCAAGCGGCCCGAGCGGGTCATCGAGCTGGCGGTCAAGGGGATGCTACCCAAGAACGCCCTCGGACGTCAGACGCTCGGCAAGCTGCGCGTTTATGCGGGGTCCGATCATCCGCACGCCCCGCAGCAGCCGCGCGAGATCGAGCTCTAGTCGGACCTGATAGACGAAACCTCACGGAGGAAGCTTGGCGGACAAGACGATATCCCAGGCGGTAGGTCGCCGTAAGTCGGCCGTGGCCCGCGTATGGCTGCGCCCGGGAGCCGGCGACTGGAAGATCAACGGACGGACCCTCGAGGATCACTTTCCCCAGCTGCGTCACCAGGAAGCCGTCGCTCGCCCGTTCGCGGCGACCGAAACCGAAGGTCGGTATGCCGTCCACGTGCGAGTGCGAGGCGGCGGCCTGAGCGGCCAGGCGGGTGCGATTCAGCTCGCCATCGCGAGAGCCCTGGTGGACGAGGACGAGGACATGCGCAGCCCGCTGCGGGCCCAGGGCCTGCTGACGCGCGATGCGCGCGTCGTGGAGCGCAAGAAGCCGGGCAGGCCGAAGGCGCGCAAGCGGTTCCAGTTCTCCAAGCGCTGATCCCGGACATCGATTCACTACGAGAGCACGGATAGTCATGGCTGAAGTCGGCATGAAGGATCTCCTCCAGGCAGGGGTGCATTTCGGGCACCAGACGCACCGCTGGAACCCGAAGATGCGCAAGTACATCTTCGCCGAGCGCGGCGGGATCTACCTGATCGATCTGAAGAAGACGATGCGCGAGCTGAAGAACGCGCGGGAGCTTCTGCACCAGACGGTCCGAGACGGCGGGAACGTGCTGTTCGTCTGCACGAAGCCGCAGCTGGCGGAGATCGTGCGCACCGAGGCGGAGCGCTGCGGGGCCTTCTACGTCACCGAGCGCTGGCTCGGAGGGATGCTGACGAACTTCCAGACGATCAAGAAGCAGATCCGCCGGCTGAAGGAGCTCGAGCGCGGCATGGAGGAAGGCGCCTTCGAGTTCTACACGAAGAAGGAACAGCTCCTGATGGATCGGGAGCTCACGAAGCTGAACCGGTACCTGTCGGGCATCAAGGACATGAATCGGCTTCCCAGCCTCGTGTACGTCGTCGACGCGAACAAGGAAGAGATCGCGGTGCGCGAGGCGAACCGTCTCGACATCCCGGTCGTCGCGATCGCCGACACGAACGCCGATCCCGACTACCTCACGGTGCCGATCGCGGGGAACGACGACGCGATCCGTTCCGTTCAGCTGATTACGCGCGTCGTGGCCGACGAGATCGAGCGAGCGCGCCGCGAGCGTCCGGAGGGCAAGGAGACGGCGACCGACCAGGGCGCCTACACCTACTCCTCCGACGTGGGCGAGGCCGAGGCGGCTTCCGGCTCCCGGAAGAAGCGGCCCAAGCGCCGTCCGCGCCCCGACGTGATTCGCCGCCGCCGTCACGCCTCCGACGAGGAGGAGGAGAGCGACGAGGACGTGATCGACGCCGAGGCGGCGGACGAGGCCGACGAAGCCGAGACCGACGACGCCGGGGACGCCGAGGATGAGTCGCCGAAGGAAACGGCGGCCGTCGCGGCGGAGGCCGACGGAGGAGACGGCGGTGGCACCGACGACGAGGCAGGGGAGGACGAGAGCTCACCCTGAGCCCGTTGATCGTGGGCCACCTCCGGGTGGCCCTTTTTTTTGGATGATGTTCTTTTCCGAGGATGGAAAGAGGTGGGGAGGTCGAGCGACTTCCCGGATGACGAAAGAGAGAGAAGCGACATGACGAATATAACTGCACAGTCGGTGAAGTCCCTGCGGGATCGCACGGGTGCGGGCATGATGGACTGCAAGAAAGCCCTGCAGGAGGTCGGCGGGGACGAGGAGCAGGCCATCGATCTGCTGCGCAAGTGGGGCGCCGCGAAGGCGGCCAAGCGTTCCGAGCGCGACACGACCGAGGGGCTGATCCACGTCGAGGAGTCCGACGGAGCGTACGCGATGGTGGCCGTCTCGAGCGAGACCGACTTCGTGGCCCGGAACGACGAGTTCCAGGACTACACGGAGCGACTCGCCCGGCGCGTCCTCGAGGCCGATCTGCCCGACGGCGAGGTGCTGGAGGGCGAAGATCTCCTGGAGCGACCGGAGTTCGACGCGTTCGCGACCGAGCTGACGGGGCTGCGCGCGAAGATCGGGGAGAACATCACGGTCTATCGGGCGGTGCTCATGAAGCCGGCCGCCGACGGGACCGCCGCCTCGTACGTGCACTTCGGCGGCAAGATCGGGGTGCTCGTCGAGCTCGCCGGCGGCGCCGGTCACGACGAAGCGGCGCGTGACGTCGCGATGCACGTGGCGGCCGCCGATCCGGTGGGAGTCTCGCCAGACGACATTCCGTCCGAGGAGCGCGAGCGCGAGCGCCAGGTGCTGATCGAGCAGGCGCGCAGCGAGGGCAAGCCCGAGCAGATCGTCGAGAAGATCGTCGAAGGGCGAATGCGGAAGTTCTACGAGCAGAACGCCCTGTTGCTTCAGCCGTTCGTGAAGGACCAGGACGTGACGATCCAGGAGCGCTTGAACGACGAGGCCGACGGGCTGACCGTCCGGCGGTTCGTCCGCTTCCAGATCGGCGACTGATCCTGCAACACGCCTCCACGGCGTCGAGGGAGAAGGCAGGCGAGGCATGGCCGACCTGAAATACCCCCGAGCACTCGTCAAGCTCTCCGGTGAGTCTCTCGCCGGAGAGCGCGGGTTCGGCATCGAGCCCGGCGTCGTCGAGAAGTTGACCGAGGAGATCGGCGACGTGCATGCGGCGGGCGTCGACCTCGGCCTCGTGGTCGGTGGGGGAAACATCGTTCGCGGCACCGTCGCGAGCCAGCAGGGCATGGACCGCGTGTCCGCCGACTACATGGGCATGCTGGCCACGGTGATCAACGCCCTCGCCCTGCAGGACGCGCTCGAGCGGTCCGGCGTCGAGACCCGCGTCATGACCGCGATCCGCATGGAGCAGCTGGCGGAGCCGTACATCCGGCGGCGCGCACTGCGCCACATCGAGAAGGGCAGGGTCGTCCTCTTCGCGGGCGGCACCGGCAATCCTTACTTTTCCACCGACACGGCCGCCGTTCTGCGCGCCATCGAGATGAACGCCGACGTGATCCTCAAGGCGACCCGGGTCGACGGCGTCTACTCCGCCGATCCGGAGATCGACCCCGAGGCCGAGCTATTGACGGATCTCACGTACCGCGACGTGCTGAATCGCGACCTGAAGGTGATGGACGCGGCGGCGATCTCGCTGTGTCGCGAGAACGACCTGCCGGTGATGGTGCTGAACATCCGGGAGAAAGGCGCGATCCTCGCCGCCCTGCGCGGCGAACGGATCGGGACGCTCGTAACCTGAGAGGGAAGTCATGAGCAGCGGTATCCTCAAGGAAGCCTCGGACCAAATGGACAGGAACCTGGAAGCGATCCACCGGGAGTTCTCCGGGGTTCGCACCGGGAAAGCCAGTCCCGCGCTCCTCGAATCCGTGCAGGTCTCCGCCTACGGCTCGCTGATGCCGCTGAAGCAGACGGCGACGATCACGGCGCCGGAGCCGGCGCTGCTGGTCGTGCAGCCGTGGGACACGACGCTCACCAACGCGATCGCCAAGGGGATCATGACGGCCGATCTCGGCCTCAATCCCAGCGTGGACGGAAACATCATCCGCGTGTCGATTCCTCCGCTGAACGAGGAGCGGCGCAAGGAGATGGTGAAGCTCCTCCACCGCATGGCGGAGGAGGGGCGCATCGCCGTCCGCCACGCACGCCAGAAGGCGAAGTCCGACATCGAGCAGGAGAAGAAAGACGGCGACATCTCCGAGGATCAGATGCACCGCCAGCTCGACCAGCTCCAGAAGCTGACGGACGAGCACATCGAGAAGATCGACTCGATGCTGACGAAGAAGGAAGCCGAGGTGATGGAGGTATGAGCGAGTCGTCCCCTCGGGAGCCGCTCGGACGGCGTCCTCTGCCGGCGCGCTCCGATTGGCGGAAGGCGCTCGACGTCTACGTGGCGGGGCGCAGCCGGGTGCTCGACGCGGATCAGAAGCGCCGGTTGGCCGCCAATGCTCCCCATGCTCGCGAAGGCCAGCGGCAGGCGGGGGCGAGCCGCTCCACCGGCATCCCGAACCACGTCAAGGTGCCCGAGAAGCTGGAGTTCTTCCGGAATGCCGGAACCTGGCGGGACCGGCTTCCCGGTGGGGGCGGCCGCGACGCGATCTCCGGCGACTGACCGGCCGGCCGCCGTCCGGCCGCGGCCGGACGGACCCGACGCGCCCGCTCTCGATCTTCCGGGCCGACTCGCACGCCATCTGCGCCGGGATCCCGATCTGCTGCCCGAGGGCGCCCGGGTGGCCGTCGCCCTCTCGGGGGGACCCGATTCGACGGCGCTTCTCATGCTTCTTCGCGAGCTCGCTCCCGCCTTCGCCTGGCGACTCGAGGCCCTCCACTTCGATCACGGACTCCGGCCCGGCGGCCGGGAGCGCGAGCGCCGGCTCCGCGCCAGGCTGGCCGGAACGGGGGTTCCGCTCACGGTGGGTCGGTCGGCGGAGCGCCCCGCCCCCGATCACGCGTCGCTCCGGCGGGCCCGCTACGCCTGGTTGCGTGAAACCGCCCGCCGGCGCGGCGCGGACCGGATCGCCACCGCTCACCAGCGCGACGACCAGGCCGAGACGGTGCTCTTCCGCATTCTCCGGGGCACAGGGAACCGCGGCCTCGCCGGGATTCCGGCCCGTCGAGGCCACCTCGTCCGCCCCCTGCTTCCGTTCGGAAGGGAGGAGCTCGGGGCGTGGCTCACGGAGCGTGGATTCGACGCGTTCGACGACCCGTCGAACCGGGACTACCGCTACGCCCGCAGCCGCCTGCGGCACCGCCTCCTTCCCGCCCTCGAAGACGCGGCGGGTCCGGGCGTCGCCGATCGTCTCGTGGCGCTCGGCCACGCGGCTACCGACGTGTGCGCGGCGATGGAGACGATTGCCGCGCGGGCGCTGGCGGCGTTCGCCACGGGCAGGGCCGCGGAGTGGCCGGCCGAGCTTCGTGCCGAGGCGCTTCGTCTCGCTGCCCGACGTCATGGGGTCCGCCTGCGCGGCGCGGCGGCCCGGTGCGCCGCCGCTTCGATGCTCGATCTCGGCAGCGGTCACGGGTTGGATCTCGGGCGAGGCCTGCGCCTCGAGCGCGAGTTCGACGCATGGGTGATCCGGCGCCGCGAACCGGAGCCGGCCCCGGACGAACCCCTGACGATCCCGTCCCCCGCCGAGGGCTCGGGCACGTTCCGGCTCGGCGGACGGCACCGGCGGGCGCGATGGGGAAGCGAAGCGGAGAACTTCGCGGGCAGCACACGCGTTGCTCTGTACGTACGCGGGGACCATTATCCCCTGACGATTCGCGCCCGCGCGCCCGGCGACCGCATCCGCCTGACCGGTGGAACGCGGAAGCTGGGCGCGCTGCTGAGCGAGGCGCGCGTGCCGGTCGGCGACCGGCCGTCCGTGCCGCTCCTGGTGGACCGTGACGGACGGGTGCTGGCGATGCTCCGCCGGGATCTGACCCACCGCGTCGACCGGGAGACGAGAGACGGAACGGAGAGTACGAACCTGACGATCGAGGTCGAGGATGGCTGACGCGGCACCGCGGGAAACCGGGGTCCAGCTGGTACCCGAGGAGCACTGGCTCTCCCGGACGGCGGACAGGGATCCCGCCCGTATCATCTTCACGGAGGCGCAGATCCAGCGCCGGGTGGAGGAGATGGCGGACGAGATCACCCGCTTCTATCCCGAGGACGAGGACCTGCTGGTGCTCGGGCTCCTGAAGGGCTCGTTCATCTTCCTGGCCGACCTGGTCCGGGCGATCGACCGGCCGCTGCACGTCGATTTCATCGTCGCCTCGAGCTACGGATCGGGAACAACTTCGTCGGGAAATGTTAGACTTCTGTACGACCCGATGGCCCCGATCGCCGGCCGCCACGTGTTGCTGGTCGAGGACATCGTCGACAGCGGGAACACGATCAACCGGCTGCGCGAAGCGCTGGACCAGCGGGAGCCGGAGTCGCTCGAACTGTGCGCGCTCCTGCACAAACACCTGGCCGAGAACCTGGCGCTCGAGCCCCGCTGGACGGGATTCGACGCGCCACCCGAGTTCCTGGTGGGGTACGGACTGGATCACGCGGAGGACTACCGCCACCTGCCGTTCGTGGCGGGTCTCTGACATATACGGCATTGGAATGACTGACGACGACAAGGGCCAGAATCAGAACCAGAACCTGGGGCGCTATCTGCGCGCCGCGTCCTTCTGGGTGCTGATCTTCCTCATCCCGCTCGCCATCTACGAGCTGATGGGGACGACCCGCGAGGCCGACAAGGAGCTGACGTACACGCAGTTCAGCGAACAGCTGGCGGCGGACAACATCAGCAAGGTGACGATCATCGAGGGCCGGCGGGTCGAAGGCGTCCTCAAGACTCCGCTCCAGGAGCAGGGCCAGGCCGCCTCGAACTTCCACACGCTGCTGCCCACCGAGGCGACCGAAGAGCTGCTGCAGCGGTTCGAGGACGCGGGGGTGGAGGTCGACGCGAAGGAGTCCGGTCCCGACTGGGTGAGCTATCTCGGAGCCCTGCTGCCGTGGCTGCTGATCATCGGCCTGTGGGTGTTCCTGTTCCGGCAGATGCAGGCCGGCGGGTCGCGAGCGTTCAGCTTCGGAAAGTCGAAGGCGAAGCTGCTCACCGGGGATACCCCGAAAGTCACGTTCGCCGACGTGGCGGGGGCCGACGAGGCAAAGGAGGACCTGAAGGAGATCATCGATTTCCTGAAGGATCCCGCGAAATTCCGGCGACTCGGCGGCCGGCTGCCGAAGGGCGCCCTGCTCGTGGGTCCGCCGGGAACCGGAAAGACGCTGCTCGCCCGCGCGGTGGCCGGCGAGGCCGGCCGCCCGTTCTTCTCGATGAGCGGTTCCGACTTCGTGGAGATGTTCGTCGGGGTCGGGGCGTCCCGCGTCCGCGATCTGTTCGAGCAGGGGAAGGCCCATGCCCCCTGCATCATCTTCATCGACGAGATTGACGCCGTCGGCCGCCACCGCGGGGCCGGCCTCGGCGGCGGGCACGACGAGCGGGAGCAGACCCTGAACCAGCTGCTGGTCGAAATGGACGGGTTCGAGTCGAACGAGGGCGTGATCCTCCTGGCCGCCACCAACCGGCCCGACGTGCTCGATCCCGCCCTCCTGCGGCCGGGCCGCTTCGACCGCCAGATCGTCGTCGGAAGCCCCGACATCAACGGCCGCGAGGGCATTCTGCGCGTCCACACGCGCGGGATCCCGCTCGCCGAGGACGTCGACCTTCGCGTGCTCGCCAAGGGCACGCCCGGACTGTCGGGCGCCGACCTGGAGAACATCGTCAACGAGGCGGCCCTCCTCGCGGCGCGGAAGGACAAAGACCGCGTTTACATGGAGGACCTCGAACAGGCGAAGGACAAGATCATGCTCGGCGCCGAGCGCCGCAGCCTGGTCATCAGCGACGAGGAGCGGAAGGTGACGGCCTTCCACGAGGCCGGTCACGCCGTGATCGCGCTGCGCGCGCCGGGCCTCGATCCGTTGCACAAGGTGACGATCGTGCCGCGTGGACGGGCGCTCGGAATCACCGCTTCACTGCCCGAAGAGGATCGTCACAACTACACCAAGGAATGGCTCGAGGGCCAGCTGATGATGCTGTTCGGCGGTCGCGTCGCCGAGGAAATGGTGTTCGGTCGCAGCAAGATCACCACGGGCGCCGGCAACGACATCGAGCGGGCGACCAATATTGCGCGCCGCATGGTCACGCAGTTCGGGATGTCCGACGCGCTGGGGCCGATCGCCGTGGGCGAGGGCGAACACGAGGTGTTCCTCGGCCGCGAGCTCGGGCAGCGCCGAGAGGTCAGCGACCGCACCGCGCAGACGGTCGACAGCGAGATCAAGCGGATTCTCGACGAAGCCTACGAGGGAGCCGCGGAAGTCCTGCGGGAGAACCACGATCTGCTCGACGAGATCGCGGCCGCGCTGCTGGAGCGCGAAACGCTCGACGCCGACGAGATCAAGCTGCTCGACGCCGGGGAGGAGTTGCCGCCGCCCGAGCCGACGGCCGCCGAGCAGATCAAGGCCGCCGAGGAGAACCGGCCGGAGGCCGGGCGCGAGAAGCCGGCGGGCGAGTCGCCCCTCGAGGGCGCGGGCGGGGAGCCGTCACCGGTACCGGCCTGACCGGAACGGCTCCGGCCGGGACCGGTCCCGCGACCTGGCGCATCCTGGGGGGTGCCGTGTCGCTCGAGCGCCCGGTGGTGCTCGGTATTCTCAACGTCACGCCCGATTCGTTCTCCGATGGTCGCCGCTTCCTCGACCCGGAAGCGGCGGTCCGGCACGGTCTCGCGCTCGTCGAGGCGGGGGCCGACGTGGTCGACGTCGGGGGAGAATCGACCCGTCCCGGCGCCGACCCGGTCGAGGCCGGGGAGGAATGGGCGCGGCTGGCGGACGTGATCGAGCCTCTGGCGCGCCACGGCGTCACCGTCTCCATTGATACCACGAAGCTCGGGGTCGCCGAGCGCGCGCTGAGCGCGGGCGCCGCGATCGTCAACGACGTATCGGGCCTGCGCGATTCCCCCGGGATCGCCGATCTGTGCGCCCGAACCGGGGCCGGTCTCGTGGTCATGCACATGCGCGGCGACCCCCGGACGATGCAGGAGGACACCCGCTACGACGACATTGCGGCCGAGGTGGGCGGGTGGCTGGCGGAGCGCACCGAGCTGGCGCTGGGCGCCGGGTGCGATCGCGCGCAACTCGTCGTCGACCCGGGCCTCGGGTTCGGCAAGTCGGCGGCGGGCAACGTCGAGCTGCTCGCTCGCACCGCGGAGCTCGCGACCCTCGGCTACCCGGTGCTGGTCGGACCGTCCCGTAAGTCGTTCATCGGGGCGTTGTCCGGGGCGCCACCGGACCAGCGACTCGGGGGGACCCTGGCGGCGTGTGTCGCCGCGCTCGAGCGGGGCGCCCGGCTGTTCCGGGTCCACGATGCCAGGCCCGCGCGCCAGGCCCTCGACGTGGCCGAAGCGATCCGACGCGCCGGGTGAAGCCCGGTTGACGTTCTGACGAGGAGACGATGCTGCACGGAATTCTCGACTACCTGAGTTTTCTCAGGCTCGACTGGAAGGACGCGGTCGAGATCGTCGTCGTTTCCTACCTGGTTTACCGCCTCCTGGTGGCGTACGCCGGCAGCCGGGCGTTCCAGGTCCTGGTCGGCTTCGTCGTCCTGGTCAGCGTCTACGCGATCTCACAGGCGCTGCAGCTCCGTCTCGTGCCGTACCTGCTCTCGCAGGTGTTCACGTACGGCGCTTTCGCCCTCATCGTGATTTTCCAGCAGGAGTTGCGTACGGCGCTCGCCCGTCTGGGCCGTACCCGCTGGTTCCAGCTGTTCGCGGTCCAGGAGCGGGAGGAGGTCTTCGATGCGATCGTCGACGCGGCCGACCGTCTCGCCAAGGCGAAGATCGGCGGGATCATCGCCGTGCAGCGAGAGGTCGACCTGACGGCGCACGTCGACGACGGAACGCAGCTCGACGCCGTGATCTCTCCCGAGCTCCTGGCCACGATCTTCTCTCCCTACTCGCCGTTGCACGACGGGGCGGTGATCATCCGGCAGGACCGCATCGCGTCGGCGGCCGCGGTGATCGTCCGCCTGTCCCAGTCTCCGCTGATCGATCGCACGATGGGGACCCGCCACCGCGCCGCCATCGGTCTCTCCGAGGAGACCGACGCCCTGGTGGTCGTGATCTCCGAAGAGACCGGACAGATCTCGCTGGCCCACCGGGGCCTGCTGATTCGCGATCTGAAGCCCGAGGAGCTGCGCCGGCGGCTGCAGGCGGAAGACCCGGGACGGCCGTCTCCGAGCTCGGTGCGGGTCGAGACTACGGCGGCCGACGTCCACCCCGCGACCCGCGCCACGGAGCGGGAGACCGCGTCTTGACGCGGTTTGACGGCCCTGCAGGCCGCGGCTAAACTAGGACACTTCGACATGGGCCCGAGGGCGAACCGAGCTTCACGCCGAACGGAGAAGACCGAGTGAACGATACCAGTTATGAGCTGCTGACGATCTTCGTGGACGGCGGCTTCATGATGTATCCCCTGATCCTCTGCTCGCTCGTCGCGTTCGGAGTGATCATCGCCAAGGCCTGGACGCTGTGGATCGCGCACCGCGATTCGAAGAGCCTCCTGAACGACATCGAGGCGCTCGGCACGACGGGCCAGCTCGACAAGGCGATCGAGCGCGCGCACGAGACGCGCGGCCCCGTCGCAGCGATCCTGCTGACCGGTCTCCGCCGGCTGAAGGAAAACGAGCGCGGGAAAGACATCACCAAGGCGATCTCGACCACCGGTACCCTGGAGCTCGACTTCCTCGAGCGCGGCCTCACCGTGCTGGCCACCATCGCCAACGTCGCCCCGATGCTCGGCTTCCTCGGCACCGTGATCGGCATGATCTCCGCGTTCGACGCGATCGAGTCCGCCGGCCAGGTCGAACCGGCCCTCGTCGCCTCGGGCATCAAAATCGCCCTCATCACCACCGCGGCGGGCCTGACGATCGCCATCCCGGTGAACATTGCCTACAACTTCTTTGTAACACGGATAGACATGCTCATCGCGGATATGGAGAAGGGCACGCAAGCCGTCCTGGACATGATCTGGCGCGCGCAGGACGAAGGCGCCGCTGCCAAGTCGCGGAGGTGGTGAGAGATCCATGGCGATTCTAAACCGGAAAGAACGGGTCTCCGACGAGATCCCGACGGCATCGATGGCGGACATCGCGTTCCTGCTGCTGATCTTCTTCCTCACCACCACGGTGTTCAACGAGGAGAAGGGGCTGCCGATCGTCCTCCCCGAGGCCGAGCAGGAACAGGTCGACGTTTCCGCGAAGAACCTGATCTTCTTCCTCGTCCAGCCCGACGGCTCCGTCGTGGTCCGTCGTGGGGAGAGCGAGCAGGAGCAGGTCGTCGCCTACAACCAGATCGAGAACCTGCTGCGGACGGAGCTCGCGGCGAACGAGAACCTGATCGCGGCCATCAAGACGGCGCCCAGCGCGCCGTACAAGGCCATGATCAACGTGCTCGACGAGGTGAAGCTCGCCGGCGCGGAACGGATCTCTCTCCAGATGCTCGAGGAGTAGACCAGCATGGCGAAGCGTGGCGGATTCGAGCGGAAGTCGAACGCGAGCGAGGAGATCCCCTCCTCGTCCCTGGCGGACATCGCCTTCCTGCTGCTGATCTTCTTCATGGTCTCGACCGTGTTCCGCAAGGAGCGGGACGTTCCGATCGATTGGACCAACGCCGAAGCGACCCAGAAGATCGACGAGAAGCGTAAGAACATCCTGCACCTCTGGGTCGACCAGGAGGGAGAGGTGTTCATCAACGACAACCTCGTGCCGCACGACAAGATCGCGGCGGTCGTCCGGCCGATCTACGCGCAGAACCGGAATCTCGTGATCGCGATCCGCGGCGACCGCGACGTCCCGTACTCGCAGATCAACGAGATCACCGAGCAGTTGAAGCAGTCCGGCGCCGTCCGCGTCACCTTCGCGACGCGCGTCGAGCAGAGGGTCCAGAGGGCCAGGAGGTAGCGCCATGGCGAAGAACGACAAATCATCGGCGCTGTGGGTAACAGCGAACGAGCGCTTCAAGTCGAAGAGCGGCGACTGGATGGCGATCGGCGTGATCGCGGCCGTGCTCGCTCATGCGGCGTTGTTCCTGTTCGCGCCCTCGATGAGCGCCGAGGACGTGAGCGTGGTCTCCGACGAGACCGAGGTCATCACGCCGCCCGAGGTCGAGATCCCGCCGCCGCCGGAGCAGATTTCACGTCCGGCGACGCCGCGTGTCGCGGCCGCGAACATCGAGGAGGACATCACGATCGCCCGGACGACCTTCGAGTCGAATCCGGTCGAGAACCTCCCGCCGCCCCCGGCCGGCGCGCGGCCGTCGGAGGTCCCCTCCTACATTCCGCGCGACGTGGAACCGGTGCTGAAGAACCGGGCGACGCTGATTCGGCTGGCGCAGCAGCGCTACCCTTCGATGCTGCGTGAAGCGGGCATCAGCGGGACGGTCGGCGTGTACTTCTTCGTCGCGGCCAACGGCGAGGTGACGAACGCCGTGGTGCAGAAGTCCAGCGGCTATCCGCAGTTTGATCAGGTAGCGCTGGACATCGCCCAGCAAGGAGAGTTCCAGCCGGCGATGAACCGCGACAAGCCGGTCGGCGTCTGGATCGTTCTGCCGATCCAGTTCAGCACCAGGTAAGCCGAACAC
Organism: Gemmatimonadales bacterium; assembly: GCA_050114915.1. Taxonomy (GTDB): domain Bacteria; phylum Gemmatimonadota; class Gemmatimonadetes; order Palauibacterales; family Palauibacteraceae; genus JARFPW01. The sequence goes on from JASFRN010000028.1 coordinate 17,831, forward strand.
GGCGCGCACGACGCGACAACGGGGCCGCGGGCACTGCGCCGGCGGCCCCGTTCGCGTTCGTGGCCGGGTCGCGCGAGCGCTCGCCGCGTTGCCGCCCGGCGGCGTGGCCGGTAGACTCCGCGCCGTGAATCAATCCGAACTGCAAGATCGCGTGGACGCGGCGCGCGGCGCGGTGGCGGAGGCCGCCGGCCGGGCTGGACGTGCGCCGGGCGACGTAGAGATTCTTCCGGTCACGAAGGGCTTTCCGGCGGCCGTCGTGCGGGCCGTCGTGCAGGCCGGATTTCGGGCGATCGGCGAGAACCGGGTCGGCGAAGCCGAGGCCAAGCGGGCCGAGCTGACCGACCTGGAGGACGCCGGGCTGGCCTGGCACATGATCGGCCACCTGCAGCGGAACAAGGCGGCGCGCGCCGTGGAGTTGTTCGACCGCATCGATTCGCTCGACTCGCTGCGCCTGGCGCGCCGCCTGGACGCGGTCGCTGCTTCCGCCGGGCGGACCGAGTTGCCGGTGCTCGTCCAGGTGAACGCCTCGGGGGAGGCGTCGAAGGGCGGGTTTTCGATCGACGGGGTGGTCGAGGCCGTCCGCGAGATCCGTACGCTCGAGCGCCTGCGCGTGCAGGGATTGATGACGATGGCGCCATTCGAGGCCTCGGAAGCGGAGCTGCGCGACGTGTTTGGACGCACTCGTCGGGGCCTAGAGGCCTGCCGGGCCGAACTGCCGGGGCTGGACGCCCGCGAGCTGTCGATGGGGATGAGCGGCGATTTCGAGATCGCCGTGGAAGAAGGAGCGACGCAGGTCCGGCTCGGAACGGCCCTGCTGGGAGAGAGGCGATGATGGATCTGACACCGCTCGACGTGCGGAAGAAGAAAGACGACTTCAAGCGCGCGGTGCGCGGGTACGAGCCGTCCCAGGTCGACGGCTTCCTCGAGATGTGTGCGGAACGCCTCGATCAGCTCGTGCAGCGGGAAAAGCGTCTCGAGACCGAGGTGGCCGGCCTGCGCGAACGGCTGGCGGCTTTCCAGGAGCGTGAAAAGGCCCTGAACGAGGCGCTCGTCACGGCCCAGGAGCTGCGCGAGGAAGCGCGGTCGCAGGCCGAGCGCAGCGCGGAGCTGAAGCTGCGGGAGGCCGAGCAGGAAGCGGCGGCCATCCGGCAGAGCGCCGACGCCGCCGTCGAGGGATCCAGGCGTGCGCTCGACGACCTCAAGGTGCGCCGCGCCGGATTTCTGCGCTCGCTCCGCTGGTCGCTGGAGCGCTTCCTCGGCGAGATCGAGGAAGAGGAGCGCCGCGTCGCGACCGAAGAGGGCGGCGCCGTGGTCCCGGGCGGCGAGTCCGGGGACGGAGAGCCCGCCGTGGAATCGGCGGCGGAGATCGAGAGCGGTGGTCCGCGGGGTGCGACGACGTGAGTGTGGCCGTCGTGCTGGGTCCCGGGCTGGCGGCGCTGACTTCGACCCTGGAGGCGTGCGGGGCCGGCGTCCAGGTGCGTGATCCTTCGAGTGACGCGGCGGATCGGGCCACCGCCCTGCGCGAGCTGCTCGCCGGGGGCGCCGACCGGGTGCTGCTCGTCGAACGCGCCCTTCCGGTGCGCCCGGACTGGGCCCGGTCCGGGGCGCTGTTTGCCCTGGTCGCCGATCACATCAATCTCACGGGCGACAATCCCCTCGTCGGACCGAACGCCGGGGAATGGGGGCCACGCTTCCCGGACCTCACGGACGCCTGGGATCCGGGCCTGCGCCGTGCCATCCGCCGCGCGGCGCTTGCCTCGGGGTTCGAGGCGCTGGAGGGCGTGGTGGCGGGCGTGGCCGGGAACGGGCGCACGTCCGCCGAGGTCGGAATGCTGCGGATGATCGGCGCCGACATGGCCAGCACGGGCTTCGTGTCCGAGGCGATCGTCGCCCGGCACGCGGGCCGGCGGGTCGCCGGGATCGCGGTGCTGTCGATGGGAACGGAGCTCCCCGACGAGGCCGGCGCCGTCGAGACGATGGCGCGTGCCGCCCTCGAGGCGGTGGCCGCGGAGGCGGAGACGGCGGGGTCGGGTCGATGAGCTACCGCCCCTTGCCCGACGCGGTCGGCGAGCTCGAAGAGGCCGTGCTGGCGCGCTGGATCGAAGAGAAGACCTTCGCCCGCAGTCTCGAGGCCCGGAAGGACGACCCGGAGTTCGTGTTCTACGAAGGTCCCCCGACGGCGAACGGCCGACCGGGCGTGCACCACGTGATGGCCCGCACCCTGAAGGACACGATCGCCCGCTTCCACGCGATGACGGGCCACCACGTCACGCGGAAGGCGGGGTGGGACACGCACGGGCTGCCGGTCGAGCTCGAGGTCGAGAAGCTGCTCGGGATCTCGGGGAAGCCCGACATCGAGAAGCTGGGAATCGGCGAATTCAACCGCGTCTGCCGCGAGAATCTGTTCACCTACAAGGAGGAGTGGGAGAGGCTCTCGCAGCGAATCGGCTACTGGCTCGATTACGACGACCCGTACATCACATGTTCGCCGGAGTACGTCGAATCGGTGTGGTGGGCGCTGTCGGAGATCGAGAACAAGGGGCTGCTGTATCTCGGCTACAAGGTGCTGCCTTACTGTCCGCGTTGCGGTACCGGGCTGTCGAGCCACGAGGTGGCGCAGGGCTATGCGGACCGCACCGACCCGTCGATCACGGTTCGCTTCCCGGTCGTCGGTCAACCCGGCCGCTACCTGCTAGTATGGACGACCACGCCGTGGACGCTGGTTTCTAACGTGGCGGTCGCGTTCGGTCCGGACGTGAGCTACGTGGAGGTCGAGCACCAGGGCGACCGGTACGTGCTCGCCCGCTCGCGGGTGGAGCACTACTTCGGCGAGGAAGCTTCGATCGCCCGCGAGGTCGACGCCGACGAGCTCGAGGGACTGGAGTACGAGCGACCGCTGCGCCTGGACCCGGACTACGACGTGGCGACGGGTCGCGTGCTGCCGGCCGACTTCGTGAGCGACGAGGACGGCACGGGGCTCGTGCACACCGCGCCCGCCTTCGGCGCCGACGACTTCGCATTCGGCCAGGCGTTCGACCTGCCGGTCGTACGTCCCGTGGACGACGCGGGACGGTTCGAGCCGGACGTCGCCGAAGTCGGCGGCGTGTCCGTCAAGGATGCCGACGGGCGTCTTCAGGACCTCCTGGAGGACCGCGGGCTGATGTTCCGGCGCGCGACGTTCCGCCACAGCTACCCGCATTGCTGGCGCTGCGACACGCCGCTGATCTATATGGCGCGCGACTCGTGGTACGTGCGCACCACCGACGTGAAGCGCCAGATGATGGAAGAGAACGCGGCCGTCGGCTGGCACCCGCCGGAGATCGGCGCGGGTCGGATGGGCGAGTGGCTCGCCAACAACATCGACTGGGCGATCTCGCGGGACCGTTACTGGGGCACCCCGCTGCCGATCTGGACGTGCGGGGAGTGCGACGCCCGCGAGGTGGTGGGCTCGTACGCGGAGCTGGCGGAGCGGGCCGGGGAGCTCGCCGACGACTTCGACCCGCACCGGCCCGAGATCGACGAACCGACCTGGGCGTGCTCCGCGGAGGGTTGCGGCGGAACGATGACGCGGATTCCGCAGGTTCTCGACGCGTGGTTCGACTCCGGCTCGATGCCGTTCGCCCAGTGGCACTATCCGTTCGAGAACGAAGACCGGTTCACGAGTCACTTCCCGGCCGACGCGATCGCGGAGGGCGTCGACCAGACGCGCGGCTGGTTCTACTCGCTGCTGGCGCTGTCGACGATCCTGTTCGGGCGCAGCGCCTATCGGAACGTCCTGGTGAACGACCTGATCCTCGACGAATCCGGGCAGAAGATGTCGAAGTCCCGCGGCAACGTCGTCGATCCCTGGGAGACGCTGGCAGAGCACGGAGCCGACGTGCTGCGCTTCTATCTGCTCGCCTCGAGCAACCCGTGGCTGCCGAAACGCTGGGACGGCGAGGCCCTGCACGAGACGAACCGGAAGATGTTCGACACGCTGCGCAGCACCTACCGGTTCTTCGTCATGTACGCGGAGCTGGAGGGCTGGCGACACGACGAGACCGAGGCCCGTCCGCCGTCCGATCGTCCGCTGATCGACCGCTGGCTGATCGGCCGTGCCCAGCGGACGGCGGCCGACGTGCGCCGGGCCCTGTCTACGTACGATCTCACACGGGCGGCCCGCACGATCTCGTCGTTCGTGCAGGACGATCTGTCGAACTGGTACGTCCGTCTCACGCGTGACCGGTTCTGGGCGACCCGGGGCGGGGAAGAGGCGGCGGACGACACGTCCGACGCGTTCGCTACCCTGCACGAAGCGCTCGTGACCGTCTGCCGCCTGCTGGCGCCGATCGCGCCCTTCCTCTCCGACTGGATGCACCGTGAGCTCGTCGGCACGTCGGTGCACCTGGCGGACTTCCCCGGCGAGGCGCCGCGGGTGGACGAGTCGCTGGAGCGCGGGATGGAGGATGTCCGCCGGCTGGCCACGCTCGGCCGGGCGGCGCGGGAAGAAGCCGGAATCCGGGTGCGCCAGCCCCTGGGGCGGCTGCACGCGATGCTGCCGGACGGTCGCCGCCTGGGCGACGAGCTCCTCGATCTGCTGCGTTCCGAGCTCAACGTTCACGACGTTGTTTTCCCTGCGGCCGACGCCGATATTATTCGGCTGTCCGCGAAACCGGATTTCGGCGTTCTCGGCCCTCGTTTCGGTCCGGATACGCCGGCGGTGGCGCGGGCGATCGCGGGGCTGGAGGGCGAGGTCGTCCGGCGGCTGCGCGATGGCGAGACCGTGTCGCTCGAAGCGGCGGGACGGACGCTGGAGATCGGACCGGGCGACGCGCGGATCCTCGAGCAGGCCGCCGGCGAGTTGCTGGTGCAGGCGGAGGACGGCTGGCTGGTCGGGCTCGATCCGACGCTGGACGAAGGGCTGCGGGCCGAAGGCCGGGCCCGGGAGATCGTGAGCCGCGTGCAGCGGCTGCGCCGCGACGCAGGCTTCGAGGTCAGCGACCGGATCCGGCTGGCGGTAGCCGGGCCGGAAGCCATCGAGGATGCGGTTGCGGCGCATGACGCCTACATCGGAGGCGAGACCCTCGCGGTCTCGCTGGAATGCGGCACGGCGGCCGTGGACCGGCTCGCCGTGGTTCGCGAGGTGGACATCGACGACGCGCAGGTACGAATCGGTCTCGAGGTGGCCACCGACGACGCCGGGGTGGTCGGCTGACCCGGCCGACGGATCACTGACATTACGACGCAAGGCATACGATGAAGAAGAAGGACCTGGAATACTTCGAGGAGCGGCTGCTCTCCATGCGAGCCCGCGCGCTCAAGGACCTCGGCGCCTATGACGAGGCCCTCAGCAAGGTGAACCCGGGCGCCGAAGGAGAGACGTCGGCCTACAGCTTCCACATGGCCGACCAGGGCACCGATGCGATGGAGCGCGAAAAGGCGTTCCTGTTCGCGAGCAAGGAAGGTCGCTATCTGTACCACCTCGACCAGGCGCTGCGGCGGATCTACAAGAACCCGCCGACGTACGGGATCTGCGAGGAGTGCGGTAACGAGATCTCGTTCGAGCGACTCGATGCGCTGCCGCACACGCGACTTTGCATCAGCTGCAAGGAGCGCGAGGAGAACGGGTGACCGGCGAGTCGCCGGTCGAAGCGCCTGCCGCCGCGACCGAGCCGCCCGCCGCCGCGACCGCCGGCCTGCCGTCGGAGGGCGTGAACAAGGTCCTGCTGATGCTGAGCGTGGCGGGGATCGTCGTGGTCCTCGACTACCTCACCAAGCAATGGGTCGTATCGAGCCTGACCCTCCACTACCCGCAACCCGTGATCGGCGACATCCTGCGCCTCACGTACACGCACAACCCGGGCGCCGCGTTCGGGATCAACATCGGCGAGCACTCGAGGCTGTTCTTTCTCGGACTCTCGCTCGTCGCGCTCACGGCGCTCGGCTGGATGTACGCCGCGACGCCGCGCGCCGACCTCCTGCGGCTGGCGGCCCTGGCCCTCGTGTGCGGTGGGGCGATCGGGAACATCCTGGACCGTCTGCGCTACGACGCCGGCGTCGTCGACTTCATCGACGTCGGTCTCGGCGGGCACCGATTCTGGATCTTCAACGTCGCCGACTCGGCGGTCAGCGTCGGGGCGGTGCTCCTGTTGATCTCCTTCTACCTGGAGGAGAGGCGTGAGCCCGGAGACGCCGACGCCTGACGTCGTCCGCTTCCGCGTGGAAGAGGACGTGGAGGAGCGGCTCGACGCGTGGCTGGCGGCGCGGATGCGTCAGAGCCGCTCGCAGCTCGCCGCGCTGATCACCGGAGAGCAGGTGACCGTCGACGGTGCGCCGGTGAGCAAGAGCTATCGGCCGCGCGCGGGCGACGAGATCCGCGTCGAGGTACCCCCGCCGCCCCCGGTGGAGCTCGCCGCCGAGAACATCCCGGTCGAAATCGTCTACGAGGACGAGCACCTCGTGGTCGTCGACAAGCCTCACGGCATGGTCGTCCATCCGGCGCCCGGCCATCCCGCGGGGACCCTCGTGAATGCGCTGCTCGGCCGGTACGGGGAGCTGTCGCCCGTCGGGCTACCGCTCCGGCCAGGCATCGTGCACCGGCTCGACCGGGACACGAGCGGGCTGATGATCGTCGCGCGCCGGGCCGAGGCCCACCAGGCGCTCGCGGCGGCGCTGGCCCGGCGCGAGATCGGCCGGGGCTACCTCGCCGCCGTGTGGGGGAGGTTCGAGCCAGGGCGCACGACGATCGACCGGCCGATCGGCCGCCACCCGAAGGACCGCAAGCGGATGGCCGTGGTCGACGGCGGAAGGCGGGCCGTGACGCACGTACGCCGCCTCGAGCGCTGGGCCGCCGCCGACCTCCTGGCGATTCGCTTGCAGACCGGTCGCACGCATCAGATCCGCGTCCACGTGGCCGACCTCGGCCATCCGGTGGTCTGCGATCCGATCTACGGGGCGGGCTGGGAGCGGGGGATGAGCGGTGCGGGAGGGCAGTGGGCGCTGCGCTTCGCCCGCCGCGTCGAGCGTCTCTTCCTGCACGCCGCCCGCCTGTCGTTCGTCCATCCGGTGACCGGCGAGGAGCTGGCCTTCAGCTCGGAGCTCCCGGAGCCGCTCGCGGGGGCGCTGGCCTGGGCGAGGGAGACGTCGTCCTGAGGCTCGCAGGGTCCGGGTGGCGGGTCGCCGCCCGCCTGGTGGCGGTCGCGACGCTGGCCGCCGGGTGCGGAAGCGGCGAAACCCGGTCGGCGTCCGGCGTCGGCCCGCAGGACGGACGAACGCCGCGAATCGAGGTGCGGGCAGTGTCCGGGCTCGAGAAGCTCGCGGCCTCGGTGGGTCCGGATCCCGCGGTGTGGACCGGGTTGCCCGGCATCCCCGACAGCCTGCTCGCCGGCCGCGAGGTGACCGTCTGGTTCGTCCGCAGCCCCTCGACGCTCGACTCGCTCGGTCTCGGGCCGCAGGAGCGCTGGGTGGCCGGAGTGGCGGACCCCTCCCGACGGCTCGTGGCCCTTCGCGTGGCCGGCGCGCAGCGCAACCTCGGGCCGCTCCGCGCCGTCTATCGCCACGAGGCGGCCCACGTCGCCCTCTACGCGGCGACCGGCGGTCGCGCGCCGCGGTGGATGCAGGAAGGCTACGCGCAGCTGGCGAGCGGCGAGTGGGACTGGCGAGAGGGCTGGCGGTTGCAGTTCCTGCTCATGCGCGGGGGGCACGCGATGCTCTCGGACCTCGATCGCCGCTTCCGAGCCGGCCTCGATCCCCGGAGCTCCTACGTGCTCGCATACACGGCGGTCGACGCCCTGCGGCGGATGGGCGGGGAACCGGGCCTGCGGATGCTGTTCGAGCGGCTTCGGGACGGCGACGGGTTCGACGCGGCGCTCCGCCGGGTGTACGGGATCACGGCGGACCAGTTCGAACGACGCTGGCGCGACGGAGTGCTCGACCGCTACGGCTGGTTGTATCTGCTCAGCCGCACCGCGGTCGTGTGGTTGACGTTGTCGGTGGTGATCGTGGCTCTCGGCATCGCCCGCGTGCGGAGGGATCGCCGCCGGCTCGCGGAGATGAAGGAGCGCGAGAGAAGAGAGGCGGCGGCGCTGGAAGCGGCGCTCCGCCGCTTCTACGAGCGTTCGCCGCCGACCGCGGACGACGTTGACGGCTCCCCGAGCGTGTCCTAGTCTCCGCGGATGATTCGGAGTCAGACCCGCACCCCCCGCGACCCGTCCGGGCGTTCCCTGTTCGGCCTGCAGACGCCGAACCTGGTGCTGCTCGCCCTCGGCGTCCTGACGATCGCCGCCGGGTACGTGCTGCTCGGCCGCGGCTCCACCGTGGCCGCACCCCTGCTGCTCGTGGTCGGCTATGCCGGGTTGATTCCCGCGGCGTTGCTGGTCGGCTTCGGAAGTGGAGCCGGCCCGGACTCCGAACCGGGCGAATAGCTCAGCCGGTCGAGAGCGCCTGCCTTACAAGCAGGAGGTCGCTGGTTCGAATCCAGCTTCGCCCATATTCCGCGCCGGTTTCGGAACGGGACGTTCCACCGGTGCGGAACCTGCATATGGGCCCGAGTGTCGTATGGAGTTGGTGCCCGTGGCCGAGAACACGGGTGAACGGAGAGAACGAGAGTGACGAGGAACGACATGAAGCGACTTGAAGCCTTCCGAGCCGGGTGGTCGAGAATGGGAGTGGCGCTGGCCGCCGCGCTCGTTTTCGCGTTGCCGGCCGTAGCAACGGCGCAACAGGCGAGTGGCCGGGCCAAAGTGCTCGTCGTACCGATCACGGCGGAAGACGGCGTCAAGAAGAACTTCGGGCGCAAGGTGTCCGAGGAGGTGCGCGATCGCCTCAAGGACGTCACCACGCTGGCGCCGATCGGCGAGGACGCGGTGAAGAACGAGCTCGACCGCCTGAAGCTCGACGAGGACGACCTCGGCCTCGTCCAGTGGCGCCAGCTGGCCGGTCGCCTCGACGCCGACCTCCTGCTGCACGGCACGATCACGCGCGCGTCGCGCGGCAACGCGTTCCACGTTTCCTTCGTCGACGCACGCACGGGCGATGCGACGCCGATCCCCGAGTTCTTCGTCCAGGACGACGGTGGACGCGGCGAAAAGGAGGCGGCCGACAAGATCATGGACGCCGTCCAGACGCAGGTCGAGTATCAGCGTGCGCTCCTGTTCTGCAACGACTACCTGGGTAGCCAGCAGTACGAAGACGCGATGCGGAACTGCCAGCAGGCGCTCGACATGAACCCCAACAGCACCTCCGGCCACTACCTGATGGGCCGCGTGGAGATGGGGCTCGAGAACTGGCAGGCGGCGAAGGAGAACCTCGACGTGGTGATCGACGCCAACCCGGCCGAGGTCGACGCCCTGAACTCGCTGGCCTACACCGAGGCCAAGCTCGGCAACACCGAGCGGGCGATGGAGCTCTACCGCGAGTACCTCGGCTTCAATCCGGACGACGCCAGCGTGCGCATGCAGATCGCGTACGATCTGGCCCAGGCCGGGGGCTACGACGGCGCCATCTCGCTCCTCGAAGAAGGGATCGCGCGCGACTCGACGAACGCCGACATGTGGAAGTTCCTCGGCGACGTGTTGCTCAACAAGGGAACGACGAGCGACATGGGTGGCGATTCGGCGACCGAGGGAACCCCCGGGGCCGACGAGATGGCGAACGCCGACGTGACGAACGCGGATGCGATCCGCCGGGCCGTCCAGGCGTACGAGAAGGTGCTCGACATCAAGGGCTCCGAGACGGATCCCCAGATTCTCAAGAACGTCATTGCCGCGTATCTGCAGCTGGGCGACGTCCAGGAGGCGATGCGCTTCACCGAGCGGGCCGAGAGCCAGTTGCCGGACGACGCGTCGCTGCGCTCGCTCAAGGCCGACATCCTCGCCCGAAACGAAGACTACCAGGGCGCCGTGGCGGCGATGAACGAGGCCCTGCGCCTCAACCCGGACCTGCCGCGCGGTAAGACCAAGCGCGGCTTCTTCAAGCTGAGCGCGGGAGACGAGGCGGGAGCTCTCGAGGACCTGCGGGCCGCCGTCCAGCAGGGCGAGGATCCCGAGGTTGTGGCGGGCCAACTCCTGAGCAAGGGCTACAACGACTTCTACAAGAACGGCGAGTACGCGCGCGCCGTGCGCCTGTTCGACGTCGCCACGGAGTTCGCCCAGCCCGGTTCGACGCGTCAGCAGCTCTACTTCTTCATCGGAGCGAGCCACTACCAGATCGGCGCGCAGATCGACACGAACAATCAGAACGAGGCGTGCCAGCCGGCGCGGCGCGCGCTCGACAGCTTCCAGCAGGTGGTGCCCAACCTGGCCAAGGCGGGTTCCCAGCAGCCCGAGATCCAGGCCCAGCTGCGCGAGAGCACGGACGTATATGTCTACCGGCAGCAGCAGATCCTCAAGAAGCCGGCCTGCAGATGACGCGATAACCGGCCCTGAGCCGGGGCGGCTTCGGCCGCCAGAAAGTCGGACCGAGCCCGGCGGAACTTCGCGTTCCGCCGG